>NZ_BAAALT010000192.1:0-10996 GCF_039528515.1 Luedemannella flava | reverse complement strand
ACGGCGGCGATCCGCTCGACGGCCGCGCCGCCGGCCCGGCCCGCCACGCACGCGACCAGCTCCGCGAAGCCCGACTCGGCGAACGCGGCGCCGTCGCCGGCGCGCACCGCGTGCTGGCGCAGCGCCGAGGACACGGCGAGCACCGGCACCTCGCCGCCCAGGTGGCCCCGGTCGATGTCGCGGATGCGCCGCCACGCCGGGTAGAAGTCGGTCTTGGTGAGTACGCACACGACCGTGTCGCACGCCGCGCGCGCCTGCCGCAGAAAGTCCATCTCCGTGCGGGTCAGCTCCTGCGAGGCGTCGGTGACGAACAGCACCGCGTCGGCCATCGCGGTCGCCGCGAGGCTCGCCGCCGCGTGCGCCGACCCGAGGCCGCCCACGCCGGGCGTGTCCACCAGCACGAGGCCCTGCGCGAGCAGGTCGTGGTCGACTCCGAACTCGACGCCCGCCAGCCGCGCGCCGTCGGGCGCCGGCACCGTCTCGCCGCCCTCGACGACGAACCGGCCGGCGTCGGCCACCGCCACGGCCGTGCGCGACAGCGGCGCGCCGTCGGCGGCGTCGGTGTCGAAGACCAGCGCGGCGGTCGGCTCGTCGGCGTGGCGCACATATGTGGGCACGGCCGTGGAGACGTCGTCGTCCACCGGGCACACCGCGTGCCCGAGCAGCGCGTTGACCAGGGAACTCTTGCCCTGCTTGAACTCGCCGGCCACGACGACGTGCACGTTCGGCTCGGCCAGCGCCCGCCGCGCGGCACTCAGCTGCGCGGTGAGATCGTCCCGCCCGTACGGCGCGACGACCCGCAGCGCCCGCTCCACCACGACGCTCGCCCGCCCGAGCACCCCGCCCTCACCCGCGCCACCCCCACCTCCCACGCAGGCGATTGTGCCCCATCCCCGCCCGCCCGCCCACCCACCACGGACGAGTCGACATTGACTCGGTCAGCGGCGTTCGAAGGCGGTTTTGCAGCGGACGCAGGAGGTTGCCGTGGGGTAGACCTCCAGGCGTTCGGCGGGGATCTGGCGGTCGCAGTGTTCGCAGCGGCCGTACTCGCCGCGGTTGAGGCGCTCCAGGGCGTGTTCGAGCTGGTCGCGGCGGGCGTACAGGGTGGCGACGAGGGTGAGCTGCTCCTCGTGGGCCGCCGCGCGGCTGCCGGCGTCGACCTCGTCCTCGCCGGCCCGGTCGGCGCCGGCCCGGCCGGTCGCGTCGGCGTCAGCCAGCGCGACCTCGTGGGCGGCGCAGACGTCCAGGTAGAGGCCGTGCAGGAGGTCCCGCAGGCTGTCGTTGTGCGCGGCGGCGGGGTTCAGCACCGGCGGAACATCCATGATGGTCATGCCGCCGCTGTTACCCGCCGCCGCGTACGCGGAAACGTCAGCCCTTCACCGCGCCGGCCAGCAGGCCGCGGACGAAGTAGCGCTGCAGTGCGAAGAACACGATGAGCGGGATCACAATGGACACGAACGCGCCCGCCGTGAGCAGCTCCCACCGGCTGCCGAACCCTCCCGACAGCTGGGCGAGCCGCACCGTCAGCGGGGCCACCTCGGGGGTGCCGCCCGCGAACGTCAGCGCGACGAGCAGGTCGTTCCACACCCACAGGAACTGGAAGATGGCGAACGACGCGAGCGCCGGGGTGGCCAGCGGCAGCACGATCGACCGGAAGATGCGCAGGTGGCTCGCGCCGTCGACGCGGGCCGCCTCCATCACCTCGTGCGGCAGCTGCGCGATGAAGTTGTGCAGCAGGAACACGGCCAGCGGCAGGGCGAACATGGTGTGCGCGAGCCACACCGGGAAGTACGTGCCGCCCAGGTTGAGGGCCGGGATGATCTGGACGGAGCCGAGGTGCGCCCCGCCGGAGAACAGCTGCAGCAGCGGGATGAGCGCCATCTGCAGCGGCACGACCTGCAACGCGAAGATGATGAAGAAGATCGTGTCGCTGCCCCGGAACCGCACCCACGCCAGGGCGTACGCCGCCATCGAGGCGAACGCGAGCGGCAGGATCGCGGCGGGAATGGTGATGGCCAGGGAGTTGACCAGGTAGGGGAAGAGGCCTCCGCTGACGCCGAAGCCGCCCTCGACGAGGACGGTGCGGTAGTTGTCCAGCGTCACGGACGGATTGGTGAACCACGTCCACCAGCCGGTGTCGGCCACCTGGCCGGCCGGGCGGATGGAGGTGATGGCCAGCCCGACGGTCGGGATGGTCCAGACGACGGTCAGCGCGAGCACCAGCACGGTGGCCACCGGCGAGCTGAACGCCCGCCGGACCGCCTTGACGGCCGGCTCCTGCCGCGTCGGGGAGTCGTCACTCATCGGTTCGCGCGCTCCTTCCGCAGCTGGATGATGTTGTAGCCGACCAGGGGCAGCACGGCGAGGAACAGGATCACCGCGAGCGCGCTGCCGCGCCCGACGTTGAACTGCACGAACGACTGGGAGTACATCTCGTTGGCCAGGACCTGGGTGCCGAAGTTGCCGCCGGTCATCGTCCGCACGATGTCAAAGATCTTCAATGTTGTGATCATGACGGTGGTGAGCACGACGACCACGGTGCTGCGGATCATCGGGATGGTGATGCGGAACAGCATGCTGGCCCCGCCCGCGCCGTCCACCCGCGCCGACTCGATGACGTCGCTGGGAATGGCCTTGATGGCCGCCGACAGGACCACCATCGCGAAGCCGGTCTGCACCCAGACCAGGATCACCATGAGCAGGAAGTTGTTCAGCGTGGGGGTGAGCAGCCAGTTCGGGGGGTTGTCCCAGCCCAGCGCCAGGCAGATCTGGCTGAGCAGGCCGATCTGCGGCTGGCTGGGATCGCGGTAGTCGTAGACGAACTTCCAGATGATGCTCGCGCCGACGAACGAGATGGCCATCGGCATGAAGATCAATGACTTGTACGCCGACTCGCCGCGCACCCTGTCGACCAGCAGCGCCAGCGTGAGCCCGAGGACGGTCGTCACCAGCGGGGCCACGATGATCCACAGCAGCGTGTTGATCAGGATGTCCTGGATCGCCGGCGTCGTGAACGACCAGACGTAGTTCTTCCAGCCGAGCATCTTCGTGCCGTTGGCGTTGGAGAAGCTCAGGTACATCGTGCGGACCGCCGGGACGACGAGCCCGATGACGAGCAGCAGGACCGCCGGGCCGAGCAGGACCGCGATGGCGACCGGCCGCTCGAAGCGCCCGGTGGCCCGCCCGGCCGCGAAGAAGATGAACAACAGGACGGCGAGGAAGACCGCCACCACCTCGACGACCAGGAGCAACTTGAACCCCGAGTCGACGAGCGTGGAGTCGGCGAGCACCGCGCCCGGGTCAGACAACATCGGCTTTCCCTCCGGGGTGGGTGGACGGTCGTCGCGGCCCGGTGGACCGGACCGCGACGACCAGGAATCGGATGCGCCGTGCCTACTCCGGCCAGGCCGCGTCGATGTCCTTGACCACCTTGTCGATGCTCTGGCCCTGCGCGAACCAGGCGGTCATCGACTTCCACTCCTGACCGGCGCCGACGGCGGCGGGCATGAGGTCGGAGGCGTCGAACCGGAACGTGCCGCTCGTGTCCGACAGCGCCTTGGCCGACAGGGCGTCCAGCGGGTCGGTGTAGAGCGCGATATCCACGCCGTTGTTGGCCGACACCCAGCCGGGCGCGGTCTTGACGCGGCTGCTCGCCCACTCCGCGCTGGACAGGTAGTTCTGCACGGCCTGCACCTCGGGCCGGTCGGCGAACGCGGTGACGAACTCGCCGCCGCCCACGACCGGGGTCTTGATCGCGGGGTTCACCGGCGGGAGGTAGAACGCGAAGACGGCCTTGTCCGGGCCGATCGTCGTGCCGGCGGGCCACTGGGCCCGGTAGAACGACGCCTGCTGCAGCATGTAGCACTTGCCGGACAGGATCGGCTTGCCGGCGTCCTGGAACGTCGTGGTCGCGATCGTCTTCACGTCGCCGAAGCCGGCGTTGACCCAGGCCGGGTTGAGCATCCAGCCGGCCACGGTCTCCATCGACTGACGGATCTCGGGGGAATCGAACTTGATCTGGTGGCTGATCCACTTGTCGTAGACGTCCCCGCCGTGCTGGCCGAGGACGACCTCCTCCAGCCAGTCGGTCGCGGGCCAGCCGGTGGCCGTGCCCGAGCCGATGCCTCCGCACCACGGCTTGGCCTTGCCATCGGAAGCGATCTTGGCGCTGAGCGTCATGAGGTCGGCCCACGTGGTCGGGACCGTGTAGCCCGCGTCGGCGAACGCCTTCGGCGAGTACCACACCAGGGACTTCATGTTCGAGCTCATCGGCGCCGCGTAGAACGTGCCGTCCACCGAGCCGTACGTCTTCCACGACGGGGCCCAGTACTTCTCCACGTTGGCCACGGTCTGCTGCGGCGGCTTGACGACCTTGCCGGTCTGCACCATCTGCTTGAGCAGACCCGGCTGCGGGATCGGGGTGAGGTCGGGGGCGTTGCCGCCCTGCACCCGCACGGGCAGCTGCGACTCGAAGTCGTTGGAGCCCTCGTACGAGATGGTGATCCCGGTGCACGAGGAGAACTCGGCCCAGGACTTCTGCAGCGAGTCCGACTCGGGGCTGATGATGGACGCGAACATGGTGACCTTCTTGCCCGCGTGCCCGGCGTAGGCCTGGTACTTGGCGCAGTCGCCGGTCAGGGTGGGCACGGGCCCGGAGGCCTCGTCACCCGAACCGTTCTGACAGGCGGCCAGGGCGAGCACGAGCGCGGCGGCCGGGGCCGCCACCCGCAGGACGCGACTCCGCCGCGCCCTCATGATGACTCCTTCGACTGGTCTGTGGCATACATACTGTCCTCCTTGACAGGCAGGACCCGGTTACGCTCCGTGTTCCAGAGCGCACGTCTGGGTGCCAACTCATCCCATGCAAGCCCGCGACGCGCGTGGAGTCCAGCATTTCCCTGAGATCAAGTCAGTAACTATCGGGTAACAACGCCCCGGAAGCGGACATGACGGTGCCCCCGGGGGCGTGTGAACTGTGGACTGTCCGGTGCGGTCAGCCGACGGCCGACAGGACCGACAACGCGTTCGGGCAGCCGTAGTAGCGCACCTGGTCGACCCGCCGGAAGCCCACGGAGGCGAGCGCGGCCCCGGCGTGCGGGCAGCGGGCCACGGTGCGGGCCACGGCCGCGCCGAAGGAGGCGCCCGCCCGCACGGCCGCGCCGGCGAGCGCCGCGCCCACCGCGGCGGCGGTCGCGCCGTCCAGCCGGGGGTCCACGATGAGGTCGGCGATGACCGCCTCGGCCGGACCGGGGGCGTCCTCATCGGACTGCGGGTAGACCAGGGCGGCGCCGGACAGGCCGTGCTCGTCGCCGGTGAGCAGCAGCCCGTCGGGTCGGTAACGCTCGTCGGTGGTCCACCGGGTGAAGGTGTCGCGGGCGTCCGCGTGGCCGCACCGCGGGTACGCGTGGGCGACGAGGTCCGCGACGGCCTGGTTCAGGTACTCCCCGGGCTGGGCGGGGCGGACCGGCACATCGCTGGGTGGCGGCTGGTCGACGACCGGCAGGGTCGCCGTGTACAGGTGGCCCGTCTGGACGGGCTGCCAGCCGGCCTTGTCGAACAGCCCCCAGCCGACCGGGCGGCTCTCCGGGATGGGCCCCGCCGTGAACGCGATCCCCGGGCGGGCCGCGGCCACCGACGCGGCCGCGCGCAGCATGGCCGTGCCGAGCCCGGCGCCCCGCGCCGACGGGTGGACGAGGGGACCGATCAACTGGCCCATGGCCTCCAGGGTGGCGGGCCACAGCATCGCGGCGGCGGCGACCAACCGGCCGCCGTCACGAGCCAGGAGCAGGGTCGTGGCCGCCGTGCCCGTGGGCCGCAACCGCGAACGCACCGCCGCCGGCGTGATGAGCTGCTGGTCCGGCCACCCCCGGACAGCCGCGTACGCCACGTCCGCGAGGTCGGCGTCGAGCTCGTATGAGGGCCGGTAGTCCACGGTCTCGATCAACAACAACACCACCCGTCGAGGGCCCCCCGGGCGGACGCGCCGTGCCTCCGCGGCGGCCACGCCGTGACTACGCTGCGTGGCCCGCGCGCCAACGCGCCCACCCGGTCACCCGACGACGCGGAGCCAGCTCGGCGCGGCATCGGGGAGTTCCTGCGCCCGGTCATGCCCATCTTTGATCACTCAGAGTAAGCGGACACGTACACATGCACATGAGATATCATCGTCGTTATGCTCTGCAGAAGCAAGAGCCGATGCACGTGCATCTCGCTGGCGAACGCCCCTCGACGCTGGCGCACCCGCATCCCGTCCCCGCAAAAGGAGAAGCTCTGATGCAGCATCTCTACAACGGAATGCCCGCCACCGACCTCGCGGCGGCCCGGTGGCAGAAGAGCCAGCGCAGCAACCCCCACGGCAACTGCGTGGAGATGGCCCCGCTGCCGGACGGCAACGGCGTCGCCGTGCGCAACTCGAAGGACCCCGAGGGTCCCGCCCTGCTGTTCACCTGGGCCGAGATCGCGGCGTTCGTCAACGGCGCCCGCGACGGGGACTTCGACAACCTGCTCGGCTGACATATACCCGCACGCCCTGCGGGTCGGACACGACCCGCGGGGTCGTACGGTCGGCTGTGGTACCTGACGCACCGCCATGGCATGCTTACGCCGACGAATGCAAAATGCACCGCGAGGGTCGAAGCCGGGCAACCGACGACGGCGCGGCGACAGGTCACAGATCACGCGGCACACATCACGCGGAGGGTTGGCAGGTGACGATGGCTGAGCCGTCGGGTGGACCGAGCAGCGGGCCCACCGTCCTGCGCATGCTCCTCGGCGCCCACCTGCGACGGTTGCGCGAGGCCGCCGGCGTGACCCGCGAGGACGCCGGCTGGGAGATCCGCTCGTCCGAGTCGAAGATCAGCCGCATGGAGCTCGGCCGCGTCAGCTTCAAGGAACGCGACGTCGCCGATCTGCTCACCCTCTACGGGCTCGACGACGACGAGGAACGCACGCGCCTGCTCGCGCTCGCCCGCGACGCCAACACCCCCGGCTGGTGGCACCGCTACGGGGACGTCCTGCCCAGCTGGTTCCAGTCGTACCTGGGGCTCGAGGCCTCCGCCTCGCTCATCCGGACGTACGAGGTGCAGTTCATCCCCGGCCTGCTGCAGACCCCGGAGTACGCGCGGGGCGTCATCCTGCTCGGCAACGCCACCGCCAAGCCCGACGACGTCGACCGCCGTGTCACCCTGCGGATCAAGCGGCAGGAGGTGCTCACCCGCACCGAGCCGCCGCAGCTGTGGGCCGTGGTCGACGAGGCCGCCCTGCGGCGCCCGATCGGCGGCGCCGAGGTCATGCGCGGCCAGCTCGAGGCGCTGCTGGCCGCGACCAAGCTGCCCAACGTGCGGCTGCAGGTGATCCCGTTCCGCGCGGGCGGGCACGCTGCCGCCGGTGGCGCCTTCTCCATCCTGCGCTTCCCCGACCAGGACCTCCCCGACGTCGTCTACGTCGAGCAGCTCACCAGCGCGCTCTACCTGGACAAGCGCGACGACGTCGACCACTACGCCGAGGCCATGGAGCGCCTCTGCGTCGAGGCGGAGCCGCCGACGCGCACCAGCGAGATCCTCGAGAGGATCCTGCGCGACCTGCCCGCCTGAACTTTCACGGTTCAGTCGGCCCTGACCTGCGCCGCCACCATCACCCTTGGCTGTCCCGCGAGACCGCGACTTAACATCGACGTCGATTTATTCGACGCTCTCGTGTGGACAGGCGGACCCCCCGTGCCCAAGAAGACCCTCCTGAAACTGGCCCTCGCGGTCATACCCCTGCTCGCGGCGATCGCCATCGTCGTGACCGTGCCGGCGAAGCCCGCCGCCGCGGCCTCCCTGCAGGAGATCACCGGTTTCGGCACCAACCCCAGCCAGCTGCGCATGTTCCTGTACGTCCCGACGAGCGTGACCGCCAAGCCGGCCATCGTGGTGGCGGTGCACTACTGCCACGGCGACGGCCCGGCCTTCTTCGCGGGCAGCGACTACGGCCGCCTCGCCGACCAGTACGGCTTCATTGTGATCTTCCCGTCGGTGACGCAGGCGTCCGACGGGTGCTTCGACGTGGCCTCGTCGGCGTCGCTCACCCACAACGGCGGCAGCGACGCGCTGGGCATCGTCTCCATGGTCACGTACGTGAAGCAGCACTACAACGGCGACCCCGACCGGGTGTACGCCACGGGCGTCTCCTCCGGCGGCATGATGACCAACGTGCTGCTGGGCAGCTACCCGGACGTGTTCAAGGCGGGCGCCGCCTTCGCGGGCGTCCCGTTCTCCTGCTTCGCCGTGAACCCCGACTCGCTGCGCTGGAGCGACGACTGCGCCAAGGGCCGGGTCACCCGGACCGCGCAGGAGTGGGGCGACGCGGTGCGCAACGCCTACCCGGGCTACACCGGACCCCGGCCCCGGATGCAGCTGTGGCACGGCACGAACGACGAGATCCTGTCGTACGTCAACTTCGGCGAGGCGATCAAGCAGTGGACGAACGTGCTCGGCGTGAGCGCGACACCGACGTCCACCGAAGCCAACACCCCGCAGTCGGGCTGGACCCGCACCCGCTACGTCAACTCCGCCGGGGTGGTCCAGGTCGAGGCGGTGAGCATGCAGGGCGTCTCGCACAACCTGCCGGTGGTGGCGGCCGAGGCGATCCGCTTCTTCGGCCTCACCGCCACGGGTACGACGTCCGCACCGGTGACCACGCGCGCCGCGACGTCGGCGCCCGTGACCTCCGCGCCTGTCACCACCCGCCCGGTGACGTCCGCGCCGGTGACCACGCGTCCGGTCACCTCAGCGCCCGTCACCAGCCGGGCCGCCCCGTCGGCGCCCGTGACGACCGGCGCGACCGGCGGCTGCACCGCCACGTACACACTGCAGAGCGCCTGGAACGGCGGGTTCGTGGCCAGCGTCAAGGTCACGGCGACCGCGGCGATCAACGGCTGGCGGGTGACGATCACCCTGCCCGGTGGAGCGGCGGTGTCGAACATGTGGAACGGCACCCACAGCGGCACGACCGGCACCGTCACGGTGACCAACATGCCCTACAACGGCAAGCTGGCCGCCGGGCAGTCCACCGAGTTCGGGTTCCAGGGCACCGGCTCGGCGGCCGGGGCCACCGTGACCTGCACGGCCGTCTGACCGAAACGATCGCCGTAGACTCGGGCGAAGGCGCGGCCCGCACCGGGCCGCCGCCTTCGCCCGTACTCGGAGATCATTTTGACGCAGTCCACCCCTGGCGCCCGCAACACCCGCCAACGCGGGGAGGTTCTCGCGTTGATGGCGGAGACCGATGACTTCCGCAGCGCCCAGCAGCTGCACATGCTGCTGCGCGAGCGGGGCGCCAGCGTCGGCCTGACCACGGTCTACCGCACCCTGCAGCTGCTCGTGGACGCCGCCGAGGTGGACACCATGCGCCTGCCGTCGGGCGAGCAGCTCTACCGCCGCTGCGGGCAGTCACACCACCACCACCTCGTCTGCCGCACCTGCGGCACCACCGTCGAGGTCGAGGGGCCGGCCGTGGAGCGCTGGGCCGACCGCATCGCGGCCGAGCACGGCTTCACCGACGTCAGCCACACCCTGGAGATCTTCGGCACCTGCCCCCGCTGCGCCGAGGTCTAGCCAGCTGTCCAACCGCGTCCAGGATCGGCCGCACGGAAGCTTTCACCGGGCGACGATGGGACCCGATGCCGGCACCGAGGCCCTCCCCCGTGGGCCGCACCGGCCACGACACCTGGCCGGGGCGTCCCAGCCCGGCCAGGTGTCGCAGACTGGACCGGAGCCGCTGGCCGTACGATGTGTGACGCCCCGGCTACCCTGGTGCGCATCGACAGCTTTAAGGATCCAGCGCGCGGCGTCGACGCCGTGCACACCCTCGCCGACCTCGCCGGGGTCCTGCGCGACCTCCGCCGCCGCCACGCCCGCCGCAGCGGCGGCGCGCCGCTGTCCTATCGGGAGCTGGCCGCCGCCGCCGGCTGGTCGCACGGCATCATCGGGGAGTACCTGGCCGGCCGGGTGCTGCCGCCGACCGACCGCTTCGACGTGCTCGTCCGCCTGCTCGGCGCGTCCCCGGCCGAGCAGGGCGCGCTGGCCACCGCCCGCGACCGGGTCGAGGAGACCCGCCGGCAGGCCATGGCCGCCACGCCGGCGGCGCCGGTCCCCCGGCAGTTGCCGGGGGAGGTCAGCGGGTTCACCGGTCGCCAGCGGGAGCTCGCCACCCTCGACGCGCTGCTCGGGCAGCCGGCGGCCGGGCCGGCCACGGCCGTGGTGGTCACCGCCGTGGCCGGCACCGCCGGGGTCGGCAAGACCACCCTCGCGCTGCGCTGGGCGCACCGCGTCGCCGAGCGGTTCCCCGACGGCCAGCTCTACCTCGACCTGCGCGGTTACGACCCGGACCGGCCCGTGAGCCCGATCGGCGCGCTCGCCACGCTGCTCACCGGGCTGGGCCTGAGTACGGCCGACCTGCCGACCGACCTCGCCAGCCGGGCCGCCCTCTACCGCACCCTGCTGGCCGGCCGCCGGATGCTCATCGTGCTGGACAACGCGGGCACCCCCGACCAGGTCCGGCCGCTGCTGCCCGGCTCGGCCACCTGCCGGACGCTGGTCACCAGCCGGGACAGCCTCGCCGGGCTGGTGATCCGCGACGGCGCCCGCCGGATCGACCTCGACCTGCTCACCCGGGAGGAGGCGGTGGCGCTGCTGCGTACCCTCCTGGGTGAGCGGGTCGACGCGGAGCCGGCGGCGGCCGCGGACCTCGCCGACCGCTGCGCCCGGCTACCCCTGGCCCTGCGCATCGCCGCCGAGCACGCGGCGGCGACCCCCGGGCGCCTGCTCGCCGACCTGGCCGACGACCTGCGCGACGAGGCCACCCGGCTGGACCTGCTCGCCGTCGACGGCGATCCGCGGGCCGCGCTGCGCGGCGTGTTCTCGTGGTCGCACCGGCACCTGCCGCCCGCCGCGGCGCGGGCGTTCGACCTGCTCGGCCTGCATCCCGGCCGCGACATCGACGCCGCGGCCGTGGC
>NZ_BAAALT010000191.1:0-9455 GCF_039528515.1 Luedemannella flava | reverse complement strand
CGGCCGCCGTGGCCGTGCTGTCCGCCGCGTCGGCGCGCGGCCTGGACGTGGGCGAGCTGCTGGCCCGCACGAGCGCGCGCGCCGCCAACGCGGACGCGTTCACCGCGGCGTACCGCCGCTACTGCTGGCCCGTCGACGCCCTCGACGGGGTGCGGCTGGCGCCGTTCCAGGTGCTCGCGGCCGAGGGCGTCACGTTCCATGACCGCGACCACGGCTGGCACCTGGCGGTCGCGGACCGTTTCGTGGGCGCCGACCCGGAGCTGTTCCGGACCACCCGGCGGCTCGTCGTCGACACCGGCTCGCCCGGGTCGGTGGCCGAGGGCGTGGCCTGGTGGACGGCGCTGACCGACGCGGGCGGCGAGGGCATGGTCGTCAAGCCGCTGGCCAACCTCGTGCGTGGCCCGAAGGGCCCGGTCCAGCCCGGGATCAAGGTGCGCGGGCGGGAGTACCTGCGCATCATCTACGGCCCCGACTACACCGAGCCGGCGAACCTGTCCCGCCTGCGCGCGCGCAACCTGGGCCACAAGCGCTCCCTGGCCCTGCGCGAGTACGCCCTGGGCCTGGAGTCCCTCGACCGCTTCGCCCGGGGCGAGGCGCTGTGGCGCGTCCACGAGCCCGTCTTCGCAGTCCTGGCCCTGGAGTCCGACCCGGTCGACCCCCGCCTTTAGCCGATCTTGTCGGGGGTCGGGGGCAGACTCGGCCGCATGGAGACTTCGAAGACCGCCATGCCCGAGATCGTCCCGGCCGACGAGTGGCAGCAGGCCCGTGACGCGCTGCTCGTGGCCGAGAAGGAGGCGACCCGGGCGCTGGACGCGCTCGCCGCGCGCCGGCGCCGCCTGCCGATGGTGCGCTTCGCCGGGGAGTACGCGTTCGCGGCTCCCGGCGGGGCGACCCGGTCGTTGCCTGACCTGTTCGACGGTCGCCGTGAGCTGATCGTCTACCAGTTCATGGACGCCGGCCCTGGCCACTACTGTCCCGGCTGCACCTGGTTCACCGACAACATCCCGCCGGGCGGTCTGGCCGGGCTGGCGGGCCGCGGCGTCAGTTGGGCCACCGTGTCCGACATGCCGCTGGAGCAGATCGAGCCCTACGTGGCCGAAAAGGGCTGGACGATGCCGTTCCTGTCGTCGCGGGGCACCACGTTCTCCGCGGACTGCGGCGCGGGTGGTGGCTTCATGCTGAGCGTCTTCCTCCGCGACGGCGACGACGTCTACCGCACGTACGCCACGACCCAACGCGGCGTGGACCGCATGGTCTTCACCCACAACCTGATGGACATCACCCCGTTCGGCCGCATGCAGGCCTGGGAGGACTCCCCACCCGGCTGGCCCCGCTGACCGACGCTGGCGAAGATCGCCACTTGGCTTGCAGGTTGTGCGGCTACGGTCCGCCCGCGACGCCGCAGAACCTGCAAGCTACGTGGCGTGGCTGGCTCAGCGGGCGGCGGCCGCGCCGACCTCGGGCACCGTGTCGGCGGGCGCGTCCGCCGGGCGGGGGCGGAGGAGGCCGGCGGACGCGGTCATGATCAGGCAGAGGAGCGTCACCACCGCGAACGAGACGGACAGCGACGAGACCTGCGCGATGCCGCCGATCGCGGCCGGCGCCGCCATGCCCGCGCCGTACGAGATCGTGGCCACCCCGGCGATCGACTGGCCGGGGTTGCTGCCCACGTTGCCCGCCGCTGTGAACACGAGCGGCACGACGACCGCGACGCCGAGCCCGATGAGCAGGAAGCCCACGATGGCCGGCACCGGGTCCCGGGACAGGGCCACGGTGGCGGCGCCCAGCGTGGCGAGCACCCCGCTGGCCCGCACGGTCGCGACCGGCCCGAGCCGCCGGACCACATAGTCGCCGACGAGCCGGGCACCCGCCATGGCCAGCGCGAACGCGGTCACCGCCGTGGCCGCCGTACCCGGATCGGTCCCCGTGATCCGGTTCAGGTACACGGCGCCCCAGTCGTTGCTGGCGCCCTCCGCGAAGATCGCGCAGAACCCCACGAGGCCGATGAGCAGCACGCGCCGGGAGGGGAGCACGAAGGCCGGTGCCTCCTCGCCGGGCAGCGGCTCGTTGATCAGGTTGGTGCCGCCGAACCACGCCGCGACCGCCAGCACCGCCGCCGCGATGGCGAAGTGGATCCGCGCGTCGAGGTCGGCGTGCGCCGCGGCCACGCCGGCGGTCGACCCGAGCAGCACGCCGACGCTCCACAGCCCGTGCAGGCTCGACATGATCGACCGGCCGTACCGCTGCTCCACGACCACGCCCTCGGCGTTCATCGCGACGTCCGCCATGCCCGCCGCCGCGCCGAACACGTACAGCGAGGCGAAGAGGGTGACCAGGTTCGGCGCCAGCGCCAACGGCACCAATGCCACACAGAAGGTCATCATGAGTACGCGCACGGCGGCGCGACTGCGGAAGCGGTGTGTCAACCGCGCCGCGACCGGCATGGTGGTGACCGCCCCCAGCGCGGGGGCGAGCAGCGCGAGGCCCAACTGGCCGGGGCTGGCGTCCACGTGCTCGGCGATCCACGGCACCCGGGTGGCGAAGTTGCTGAACACCGCCCCGTGCACGGCGAACACGACCGAGATGGCGACCCGCGACTGCCCGGTGGACAACGGCTTAGTTGTTAACACCGCTAAACAATAGCCACGACATCGGGTGTGCTGGCGGGTCGGACGGGCCGGGGTCGCCGGGGTCACGCCGCCGATTCGGACAAACCGCGCGCAGCTTCAGTCGCGGTACGCAGGCCCAGGGCACTGTGCAGGATGACGCCCGACGGTAGGTCGGCCCGGCCGGTCTCGGCCCGCGCCAGCCGGACGAGAGTGGCGCCGAGTTCCGTGGCCGGCTCGCCGAGGACGATGGCGCTGAGGACGAGTTCGAGAATCGTCCGGTCGTATTTCTCGGACGTGCGCCGGTACCGGTCGGGCAGCGACTCGACGAGTGCGGACGCGATGACCCGACCACCCTCGCACGGCGCGAACGTCGCCTCGAAGATCTGGTTTCCAGTCCAGCTTCGGTACAGCCGCGCCACCCCGTCCTCGACGGCCACCTGCCACTTCTCGTCCATGTCGACGGCGCGGTAGCCGTACCCGAGACGGTGCCAGTCCGCGCCCGACCAGATCCGGGCCGGCAGGTCCGTCATGGGGATCGGCGCCGCCATGGGCCGAATGTCGCGAAGCGACGCGCGGGTGACGGGGGTGGCAGGCACCACGGTCAGGCGGAGCGGCGCAGCAACGCGTTCAGCCGGCCGGCCAGGGCGGCCCGGCGGCCCGCGTAGCGGGACCGGCGCGCCGCCCACTGGGCGACGCAGGTGAACAGCAGGTCGGGGTCGAGGCCCAGGTCGTCGGGGTGGTTCGCCACGTACTCGTCGAGCGCCTCGCTGGCCAGGGCGATCACGTCGGCACCCGCGTCGACGCGGTGGGCGGCGGCCTCGAGGTAGCTGCCCAGGTGCAGCACGTGAGGGTGGTTGAACGGGCCGGTCAGGCCCTCCTCCGCGAGCGCGGCAGCGTCGGTCAACAGGTCAACGGCGGTCGCCACGACCCACCTCCCTCGTCACGAGCGACGCCGTCCGTCGCTGGCCCACCATGACGATACCCATGCCGGCGCCGGTGGCACCCTGTGTGCTCAGCCACGCAGCCTGGGCAGCACCTCGGCCGCGTAACGGTCCAGGAAGGACCGTTGATCGGGGCCGGGCGCGTGGAACACCAGGTGGGTGAAACCCATGTCGAGGTACTCGTGCACGCGCGCGGCGTGCTCCTCCGGATCGTCGGACACGATCCAGCGCGACGCGGTGCGTTCGATCGGCAGCGCGTCGGCCAGCCGCTCCATCTCGACCGGGTCCTCGACGCCGACCTTCTCGTCGCCGGACAGCGCCAGCGCGCCCCAGTAGTGGGTGTCGGCGCGGGCCTTGTCCAGGTCGGGGTCGAAGGAGACCTTGACCTCGATGGTGAGGTCCAGGTCGGACGTGGCCCGCCCCGCCTTCGCGGCGCCCTCCGCGACGGCCGGCAGCAGCGTCTCGGTGTAGAGCTCGCGACCCTTGCCGCTGGTGCAGATGAACCCGTCACCGAGCCGGCCGGCGAGCCGGGACGCGACCGCCCCGCCGCCGGCGATGTACAGCCCGACGGGCTGTTCGGGCCGGTCGTAGATGGTGGCGTTGGTGACCGTGTAGTACGTGCCCTTGAGGCTGACCCGCTCCTCGGCCCACAGGCGCTTGATCAGCCCGACGGCCTCGCGCAGCCGGGCGAGCCGGTCCTTGGCCTCGGGCCACTCCGCGCCGAGCGGCGCCTCGTTGAGCGACTCGCCGGAGCCGACGCCGAGGATCACCCGCCCGGGCGCCAGGCAGCCGAGCGTGGCGAACGCCTGCGCCACGACGGCGGGGTGGTACCGGAACGTGGGCGTGAGCACGCTGGTGCCCACCGCGATCCGCTCGGTGGCGGTGACCAGGGCACCCAGCCAGGGCAGCGCGGCGGGGGCGTGCCCGCCGTTGTGGCGCCACGGCTGCAGGTGGTCGCTGATGAAGACCGAGTCGAAGCCCACCCGTTCCGCGTGCACCGCGTAGTTGAGCAGCTCAGTGGGGCCGAACTGTTCCGCCGACGCCTTGTAGCCAAACCTGATCACGAGCCAACTCTAGCCCCGGCGTCCGCCGCCCGGGTTGTGCGCCCGATGTTGCGGGTACGTGAATCCTTCTCCACGCCCGTACTCACCAAGGGGTTGGTGTTCGCACAATGAGCTATGTCGATAGAGAGGGCGGTCTGATGACCGTCATCCCGCAGTCCTATCCGCTGTGGCTCGCGCAGATCGTCGACGGCGAGGTCCAGGCGGGGTTCATCGTCGCCTGGACGGTCGTCGGGCAGTCCGCGCGCGACGCGGACCAGGTGGCCCAGCCCATCGTCACGTTCACC
This sequence comes from Luedemannella flava, assembly GCF_039528515.1. Taxonomy (NCBI): domain Bacteria; kingdom Bacillati; phylum Actinomycetota; class Actinomycetes; order Micromonosporales; family Micromonosporaceae; genus Luedemannella; species Luedemannella flava. The sequence goes on along the minus strand of NZ_BAAALT010000191.1, from coordinate 4,557 downwards.
GACGACAACTGCTTCGCCTGGGGCACGATGCCGGCGTCGCGCACCGCGCCGAGGTTCATCTGTGACAACCGCACGGCCGCCATGGACGCCGCCGACGCCTGGCTCACCCAGCGCCGCCTCGGCGGACGTGGGGCCACCCCGCTCGCGGCGCCGGCCCAGCCCCAGCTCGACGGCGGTCCCGCCGTGCCCGTTCCGTCCCTTGTGGAGGACGCGACTCAGCCCAGCTCCTCGTCCACGTAGCACCAGCGCCAGCTCTCGCCCGGCTCGAACGAGCGCACCACCGGATGCCCGTCGGTGCGCGCGTGGGCCGTCGCGTGCTTGCGCGGCGACGAGTCGCAGCAGCTCACGCGCCCGCAATCGAGGCACAGCCGCAGGTGCACCCAGTCCTTGCGCCCCTCGGCGAGGCAGTCCTGGCACCCCTCGGCCGTCTGCGGCGCCGCGTCTCCGGCACTCTTTAGATGATCACAACTCATGCTTCCTCGCTCCGCTCCAGCATCGACTCCTCCAGGTCCAGTTCGCGCTGCGCGCGGACCAGGACCTCCTCCGGGATGCGCCCGTCGTCGCGGGCCTTGCGGAACACGTCCCGCTCGGCCTCCAACATGATCCGCCGCAGCCGCACGTACGCGACGGACGGGGTCTCCCGGGTGGTGCCCAGCCGCTCCCAGGCCGTGTTGGAGCGCTGCTCGGCGAGCCCGCGCAGGCGGTCCACCACGTGGTCGGGCGCGGTGTGCGCCTGCTCCTCCAGCTTCGCCAGCGCGGCCCGGCTGGCGGCCTGCTGCACGGTGGCCTCGGCCAGCACGTCCTGCGTCCGGTCGTCGGGCGGGATCCTCAGCGCCCGCGCCACCGCCGGCAGGGTCATCCCCTGACCCACCAGCGTCACCATGATCACCGCGAAGGCCAGCCACACAAAAAGATCACGAGGGTACGCCGGTGCGCCGCCCACCAGCGGCAACGGCAACGCCAGCGCGGTCGCCAGCGTGACGACGCCCCGCATGCCGGCCCAGGACAGCAGGGCGGGCACCCGCCAGCTCGGCGCCGGGTCGCGCTGACGCACGCGCGGCACGAGCCGGGCCAGGTACGTGGCCGGGTACATCCACGCGAACCGGGTCAGCACGACCGTCGCGACCACCGCGAAGGTCACCCACACGACCCTGTCCAGGGGCGTGTCGAGGGCCCGGACCACCTCCTTGAGCTGCAGCCCGACCAGGAGGAAGACCAGGCCCTCCAGGAGGAACTTCACCATCCGCCAGAAGGCGCCCATCTGCAGCCGCGACGCCGCCGACATCAGGGTCGGCAGCCGGTGGCCGAGGTAGAGCCCGGTGACCACGACCGCCACCACCGACGAGGCCTCGAAGTGCTCGGCCAGCCCGGCGACGCAGAACGGCGTGAGCAGCGAGATCGTGTTGTCCAGCAGCGGGTCCTTCGTGCGCCGGTGCAGGTAGGCGGCGACGAGCGCGCCGACGGCGCCGAACAGGATGCCGCCGCCCGCCGCGACCAGCACGTCCCTGCTGATCCCCAGCAGGCCGGCCGCGTGACCCAGCGCGGCCGCCGTCGTCACCCGGAACAGGACGAGGGCCGTCGCGTCGTTGAGCAGGCTCTCGCCCTCGAGGATGGTCACGATGCGCCGGGGCATGCCGATGCGCCGGGCCACCGCGGTCGCCGCGATGGCGTCGGGTGGCGCCACGACCGCACCGAGCGCCAGGCACAGCGCGAGCGGCGCGTCCGGCACGACCGCGTACACGACCAGACCGACGGCGACCGTCGTGAAGATCACCAAGCCGATGGCGAGCAGCAGGATGGGCCGCAGGTTCACCCGGAAGGCGGGCACCGACGTCTCCAGCGCCGCCACGTAGAGCAGCGGCGGCAACACGCCGACCAGCACGAACTCCGGCTCCAGGTGGATCGCGGGGAAGCCCGGCACGACGGACAGCACCAGGCCCACCACGACCAGGGCGATGGGCGCGAGTACGCCGTACCGGCGGGCGACCGCCGACACCGCGGCCACGATCGCCGTCAGACCCACGACCCACAGCAGCCCATTCACGCCGACGAGCCTAGCCAAGGTCGACGCGGCGTCCGGACGGCGGACACGGCAGAATGCTGTCGTTCGGTGTTCGGTCGAGGAACGGTGGAACAGGGTCGTGACGGTCTCCATTGAGCAGCGCATCGCGGTTGAGCTGGGCGTACGCGAGGGGCAGGTGCGCGCGGCGGTCGACCTGCTCGACGGCGGGGCAACCGTGCCGTTCATCGCCCGGTACCGCAAGGAGGTCACCGGCACCCTCGACGACACCCAGCTGCGCACCCTGGAGGAGCGCCTGCGCTACCTGCGCGAGATGGAGGAGCGCCGGGCGGCGATCCTGGAGTCCATCGCCAGCCAGGGCAAGCTCGACGACGCGCTGCGCGCGCAGATCATGGACGCCGATTCGAAGGCCCGCCTGGAGGACATCTACCTCCCGTTCAAGCCCAAGCGGCGGACCAAGGCGCAGATCGCCCGCGAGGCCGGGCTGGAGCCGCTGGCCGACACCCTGATCAACGACCCGTCGGGCGACCCGATGACCGTGGCGGCGGCGTACGTCGACGCGGAGAAGGGGGTGGCCGACGCCGCCGCGGCGCTCGACGGCGCCCGGGCGATCCTCGTGGAGCGCTTCGCCGAGGACGCCGACCTCATCGGCGAGCTGCGCGAACTGCTGTGGAACCGGGGCACCCTGGTCGCCAAGGTGCGCGAGGGCCGCGAGGAGGCCGGGGCCAAGTTCGCCGACTACTTCGACACCGCCGAGCCGTTCACGACCCTGCCGGCGCACCGCGTCCTCGCCATGTTCCGGGGCGAGAAGGAGGAGCACCTCGACGTCAGCGTCGACGCGACGCCGGGCGACCCCGTCGAGGGCCCCACCGTGTACGAGACCCGCATCGCGGCCCGCTTCGGCATCGCCGACCGCGGCCGCCCGGGCGACCTGTGGCTGCTCTCGGCCGTGCGCTGGGCGTGGCGTACCCGCATCGTCGTGCACCTGGGCGTCGACGTGCGCGGCCGGCTGTGGCAGGCCGCCGAGGACGAGGCCGTCCGCGTCTTCGCGGCCAACCTGAAGGACCTGCTGCTCGCCGCCCCGGCCGGCACCCGCGCCACCATGGGCCTCGACCCCGGCTTCCGGACGGGCGTGAAGGTCGCGGTCGTCGACGCCACCGGCAAGGTCCTCGCCACCGACACGATCTACCCCCACGTGCCGGCCCGCAAATGGGACGAGGCTCTCGTGACGCTGGGCCGGCTGGCCGCCGCGCACAAGGTCGAGCTGGTCGCCATCGGCAACGGCACCGCCTCCCGCGAGACCGACAAGCTGGCCGCCGACCTGATCGCCAAGTTCCCGCAGCTCGGCCTGACCAAGGTGATGGTCTCCGAGGCCGGCGCGTCGGTCTACTCCGCCTCGGCGTACGCGGCGCAGGAGCTGCCCGCCCTCGACGTGTCGCTGCGCGGCGCGGTGTCCATCGCGCGGCGCCTGCAGGACCCGCTGGCCGAGCTCGTGAAGATCGACCCGAAGTCGATCGGCGTCGGCCAGTACCAGCACGACGTCTCCGAGGCGAAGCTGTCGCGCTCGCTCGACGCGGTCGTCGAGGACGCGGTGAACGGCGTCGGCGTCGACGTGAACACGGCCTCGGCGCCGCTGCTGTCCCGCGTCTCCGGCATCACGTCCGGCCTGGCCGAGAACATCGTGGCCCACCGCGACGCGAACGGCCCGTTCCGCTCCCGCAAGGCCCTGACCGGCGTGCCGCGCCTGGGCCCGAAGGCGTTCGAGCAGTGCGCCGGCTTCCTGCGCATCCCCGACGGCGACGACCCGCTCGACGCGTCCAGCGTGCACCCCGAGGCGTACCCGGTGGTCCGGCGCATCCTCGCCAGCACGGGCGGGGACCTCAAGGCGCTCATCGGCAACACCGCGACCCTGCGGAAGATCAAGCCGACCGAGTTCGTCGACGACACCTTCGGCCTGCCGACCGTCACCGACATCCTCGCCGAGCTGGAGAAGCCCGGCCGCGACCCGCGCCCGGCGTTCGCCACGGCCACGTTCGCCGAGGGCGTGGAGAAGGTCAGCGACCTGACCCCCGGCATGGTGCTGGAGGGGGTGGTCACCAACGTGGCCGCGTTCGGCGCGTTCGTCGACGTGGGCGTGCACCAGGACGGCCTCGTGCACGTCTCGGCCATGTCCCACACCTTCGTCAAGGACCCCCGCGACGTCGTCAAGCCCGGCGACATCGTGAAGGTCAAGGTCCTCGACGTGGACGTGCCCCGCAACCGCATCGGCCTGACCCTGCGCCTCGACGACGAGCCCGGCCGCCCGACCGGCGGACGCCCCGACGGTGGCCGCGGGGATGGTGGCCGCGGAGATGGTGGCCGCGACGGCCAGGCGGGACGCCAGGGAGCCGGCGGCCGCGGCGGCGACGGCCGTGGTGGTGACGGTCGTGGCGCGGGTGGTGGTGGCGGCGACGGCCGTGGTGGCGCGGGTGGTCGGGGTGGCCACGGCCGTGGTGGCGACGGACGGGGCGCGAGCGGCCGTGGCGGCGACAGCCGCG
>NZ_BAAALT010000190.1:0-11578 GCF_039528515.1 Luedemannella flava | reverse complement strand
TCGCCGGTGGTGCGCGGCGCACCACCGGTCGCCTGCTCGGCGGCGCGGTCGCCGGCCTGGCGCGGAGCGGTGCTGAACGGCGGGGTGACCCGGTTGGTGGTGCCGGCGGGCGGGGGCGAGACCGGCCCTGCCGCGGGCGGGGAGTCGGGCTCCTCGCCCTCGAAGAAGTCGAGGAACGGCGAGTCGAGGTCGGGTCGGCGCGCGTTGCCGGCCTTCCGGCCGTTGGTCGGGGGTGGCGGGACCGGCGCGGGGGCGCCGAACACGGCGACCCGACCACCGCCGGCACCCGTCGCCGGATCGACGCCTAGAAGATCAGCGTCGAGATCCTCAAGTCCATCAAGATCATCCGGGCGTGGCGTCATAGGACTTCCTCACGGACCCGGATGCGCCGCGCGACCAGCCTCGGCGAGCGGACGTCCTCGGCGCCGGCCTTGGCGCCGCGCCAGTCGGTCAGCGCCGTGCGGATGACCGTGCGGGCGGGGCGGTCCGGGTCGACGTGCCGCCAGATGTACGACGTCGTGACCATGGCGAGCGCGATCTCCCAGGCGGGGAACGGGTCGATGGTCTGCGTGAAGACGTAGTGGACGAACATGAAGAGCGGCACGAGCAGGATGAACAGCCCGTACTGCGCGTAGGGCAGCTGGATCGGCAGGGTGTAGCCGGGCGGACCGAGGTAGACCAGCCTCGCCCGGTAGATGTCGTCGTCCGTCCGCAGCCGCATGGTCGCCTACTTGAACAGCAGGGAGACGAGGCTTTCGCCGACGAAGAACAGCGTCGCGGCGCCGGCGATGAAAGCGAGCCCGACGATGGCGATCGCCGAACTCGTGAGCACGCGGGACATTTCGCCCTTGCCGGCGCGGCTCAGGAAGATGACGCCCAGCACGGCCAGAAGAATCGGAGTGATCTTCGTGGCGAGAAATGTGAGGACGCCGTCGGTGTTGATTTCCTTCGGTTCCGGTGCAAACGGCGCATTTATCAGCTCAGCGTAAGCGGAGATGCTCGCAGAGTGAGCGAGCTGGTCCCACGCCACCTGGGCGAGTGTGGTGACAATCATGATCAGACCTCCCCGGTGCATGTGCGCCCAGCCTCTCGGAAAATCCGCCCGAGTGGAACCAGGTGTCGCGTTCCTAATGCACCGATCCGCGTCGAAGGTGCCTGCACTACCCGCCCGTCGGACAGAATATTGCAGCCCGTGCCTCCCCGTCACGTATCAGCCTCGCCGCGAAGGTTAGCCAGCCGCTCGGCAGCCGCCAAATTGCCTGGTCGAGCCCATCCGAACAGATGTCCACGCAGCGGGATCGGACAATCTCTCAACGCGGACGAAACGGCCCCTCCGGTGCTCATCAGCGACCGGTCGACCCGTAACGTCTGTGTGGTGACTGCCCCGCTCAGCGCCGTCCCCCTCCGCCGCTCACGGTGTCCGGTCGTGTTGGGCGTGCTCAACGTGACGCCGGACAGCTTCTCCGATGGTGGACGGTATGCGGATCTGGACGCGGCCGTCGCACATGGCGTGCGAATGCACACAGAAGGGGCAAGTCTCGTCGACGTCGGGGGTGAGTCCACCCGGCCGGGCGCCGACCGGGTCGACGCGGCCACCGAGACCGCCCGGGTCGTGCCCGTGATCGCGCAGCTCACCGCCGCGGGCGTGCCGACGAGCGTGGATACCACCCGGGCCGCCGTCGCCGCCGCGGCGCTCGCGGCCGGGGCCGGTGTGGTCAATGACGTCTCGGGGGGCCTGGCCGATCCGGACATGGCCCGCGTGGTCGCCGGGGCCGGCTGCCCGTGGATCCTCATGCACTGGCGCGGCCACTCGCGCACCATGCAGGAGCTGGCGGTCTATGGCGACGTGGTCGCCGAGGTCCGCGACGAGCTCCGCCAGCGAGCCGACGCGGCGATCGCGGCGGGGGTCGCCGCCGACAGGATCGTGCTCGATCCCGGCCTCGGCTTCGCCAAGACGGCCGAGCACAACTGGCGCCTCCAGGCGCACCTCGACGAGATCATCAAGCTGGGCTACCCGGTCCTGGTCGGCGCGAGCCGCAAGTCCTACCTCGGCCGCCTGCTGGCCGACGCCGACGGCGCGCCGCGCCCCGTGGACGAGCGGGAGGCCGCCACGGTCGCCGTCACCGTCCTCGCGGCAACGGCAGGAGCGTGGGGGGTACGCGTCCACGACGTCCTCGCCTCGGTCGACGCGATCAAGGTCTGGCTCGCGACGGAGGAGGCCCGATGAGTGACGTGATCACCTTGACGGGGCTCAGGGCGCGCGGCCGTCACGGCGTCTTCGACTTCGAGCGGGAGCAGGGTCAGGACTTCGTCGTCGACGTCGTGCTCGCGCTCAACCTCGCGCCGGCGGCCATCTCGGACGACGTGGGCGACACCGTTCACTACGGGGAACTGGCCGACCGGCTCGTCGAGATCATCACGGGGGAGCCGGTGAACCTCATCGAGACCCTGGCCGACCGCCTCGCCGCGGCGTGCCTGGCCGACCCGCGCGTCGCGACGGCCACCGTCACCGTCCACAAGCCGCAGGCACCCATCGCGCACGCCTTCACCGACGTGGCGGTCACGCTTACCCGGGGGAGGGGCGCGTGAGCCGGGCGGTGCTTGCCCTGGGGAGCAACCTCGGGGACCGCGAACAGAACCTGGAGTCGGCCGTGCGCACGCTCGGCGACCTGGTGAAAGTGGTGTCCGGGGTCTACGACACGCCGCCGTGGGGCGACGCGGACCAGCCGTCGTACCTCAACGCGGTCGTCATCGCGGAGGACGGCGACGACGACCCGCACGCCTGGCTCACCCGGGCGCGGGCCTGCGAGCAGGCCGCCGACCGCGTGCGCGACCCCGACCGGCCGTACGGTCCCCGTACTCTCGATGTTGATGTCATCGCGGTCTGGACCAACGACGGACAGCCGGTGATCTCCGCGGACCCTGAGTTGGTTCTGCCGCACCCCCGCGCCCACCTGCGCGCCTTCGTGCTCCGGCCGTGGTTGGACATCGAGCCGTTCGGGCTGCTCCCCGGGCACGGGTTCGTGTACGAGCTGATCAATGAGGACCCGGTGGCGGGGGACGTCGGCGGGCTGACGGCCCGACCGGATGTCCCGCTGGGGTAGCCTGCGAGCAATGAGTACGCGCGAGCCGGGCAACCAATCCCCCGGTGCCGGGCCACAACCCTCGCTGCGCCCGACGAGCCCGGGCACGCTCGTGGTTGCGGGCCTCGTGTCGGCGGCGCTGGCCTGGGTGATCATCAATCGCTTCTACGGGGACATCCCCGACCTCAACTGGCTGCCCGGCGTGACGCTGGCGGCGCTGGCCGTCGTCGAGGCCGTGGCGGCCCGCAACACGAAGGCGCGCATCGACCACAAGCGCGGCACGCCCCGGGTGGACCCGCTGCTGGTCGCGCGCTGGGTCGTGCTGGCGAAGGCGTCGTCGCTGGCCGGCGCGATCTTCGGCGGGGCGTACGGGGGCGTGGCGGTGTGGGCGATCGTGGAGCGCGGCACGCTCCGGGTGGCCGACACCAACCTCGTCCCGGCCATCGCCGGGCTCGTCGGCGGCCTGGCTCTGGTCGCCGCCGCGCTGTGGCTCGAGCACTCCTGCCGCGTGCCCCCGTCAGCCGACGACGAGCAGGTCCCGCCCGGCCCGTAACGCCCTCCCGCCAAGCACATAACGACCTCCAGGACTGTCGCACCTTGGCCAGGGGCGGTACGGTGCGAGCCGAGCGAATGGAGAGGCGTAATCATGTCGTTCGACGACGGTGCGGCGCAGCACCGGCTCGGGGCGGGCGTGCCCGCCGCCAACGTGCCGCTGTCGGGCCGGCCCGCCGCGCCCGTATTGCCCGCCGGTGTCCCGGTGAGCCCGGCGCAGAGCGACAACACCCTCACCCTGCCCCGAAGGGTGCCACCCATGCCCCAGACTCCGAATCTCGACTACGTCTTCGACGACCCCGCCGACGGCGAGCCCGGCCGTGACCGGCTGCTCGTGCACGTCCTCTGGGAGGTCCTGCTGGTGCTGCTCGCCGGCGCCCTGGCCTACCTGCTGCTGCGGGAGAACACCTCGGCCTTCTCCGGCGACTCGCTGCGCGGGCTGCTGCTCAACGGCAGTGTGCTGGGCGCGCTCGCGGTCGGCAGCGCCGTGGCGCTGCGCGCCGGCGCGGTCAACCTGGCCGTCGGGCCCATCGCGGTCGCGGCCGCCCTCTACTACTCCCAGCACGCCGCCGAGGGCCTGGCCGGCCCGCTCGGCATCGCGCTCGGCGCGGGCGCCGGGATCGGTCTCGTCATCGGCCTGGTCGTGGCGGGCCTGCACGTGCCCGCCTGGGCCGCGAGCCTCGGCGCGGGCCTGGGCCTGCTGCTGTGGATCGAGGCGCAGGACACCGTGGGCTTCATCAGCTCCTACAACCCGGGTCCCGACGCGGGCCTGTGGTTCGGTGGCGTGTGCGCGCTGAGCGTCTTCGCCAGCCTGATCGGCCTCGTGCCGCCGGTGCGCAAGCTGGTCGGGCGGTTCCGGCCGGTCAGCGACCCTGCCGACCGGCGCGGCGGCGTGGCCGGCGTGGTGACCGTCGTGGCGCTCGCCGGGTCGAGCGCGCTGGCGGCCCTGGCCGGCGTCCTGACGGCGTCGATCAAGGGTGCCGCCGGGCCGTCGGACGGGCTGATGCTGACCGCCCTGGGCGTGGCCGCCGCCCTGCTCGGCGGCACGAGCGCGTTCGGTCGCCGGGGCGGCGTCTTCGGCACCGTGCTCGCGGTGGCGCTGCTGACGCTCGGCATGGCGTACGCGCGCCTGCTCGGGTGGGCCTGGAGCGAGGCGACGTTCGCGGCGCTGGGCATCGGCGTGGGCCTCGTGGCCACCCGCCTGGTGGAGCGCTTCGGCCGGCCGGAGCTCGACGAGTACGCCGAGAACGACGACGTCTGGAACGCCGGGCCGGCCGCCCAGTCGTCCGCTTCGTCGGGTTCGTCGCCGGACCTGTGGTCGACGCCGCCGTCCCAGACGACGTCCTGGTCGGCCCAGCCGAGCAGCTCGTCCTGGGGTGGCTCGGACGCGTGGGGGACGTCCGCCCGCTGATGATCGCGAACGTGGGTATGGTGTGACCATGGCCGACGAATCCGACATCGCCCTGCACGACCTCTCCACTGAGGAACTGCGGGAACGGGCGTTCGCTCTCGCGCGCCAGCGGAAGGACGTCAAGTTCTTCTGGTCGCTGTTCCAGCACCTGCCGACCGCCGACGACGCGGAGGCCCTCGACGGGTCGCCCTCGGCGATCGGCGGCACCATCGACGACGCCCTGGAGCTGTGGCGGCAGTTCACCGGCCACGGACTGGTCGAGACCGAACCGCTGCTGCGGGCCAAGTTCGTCGATTACCTGACGGGTCCATCCACCGAATAGCCGATACGCCTGATCGCTGCCGGCCATGGGTACTTAGTGGTATGGCCATCTTCACCCGTGCCAAGAGCGCCACGAGCGCTGGCACACTTGCGATCATCGTACTGGTGTTGGCCTTCGGTAATCAGGCGTATACCGAATGGGCGGCACGGCATGCGCAGGGCGACAACGCGTGGGACCTGTTCCTGCGTACGCTCGCCTGGCCGGCGTGGGCGTTCAGCGGCAGAGATGTGCTCGCGCACGATCTGCGGGCACTGCTGCTGATCATCTTCGTTGCGGCGATCATCGGCATGGGCGCCAACGGCGTCTCGGCCGGCGCGGGCGCGTTCTTTCTGGGGTGGTTCTCGGTGATCCTGGCGGCGGCGCTGGCCGCCATGCTCACCGCGTTCCTCACCAGGGACGCGTCGCTCTACAGTGCGTTGCTGGCGGCGGCGAACGCCTCCGCCTACGGCCTTATGGTCGGCTGGATCGTGGGAATCGCGACCTCGGCCGGTCGGCGGGCGGCGGGATAACCCCCCGGCGTCAACCGTGGTGCCCCGATCGCCGTGGCGGTCGGGGCACTTACCGTCATGAGCCGGCTTCACAGGACCGGCGACCCTGAGTAACCTCTCACCCATGCCGGTCTCCGTTTCGCAGCAGGACCAGCGCGGGGCGCGGCCACTCGTGATCTTGTTCTGGTCCGGCGTGGGTGTCGCGCCTCTTGCAGCCCTTTTGTTCCTGGTGGGGGCAACGCGCTTCGCCGGGGTGCTCGCCCTCGTCGCCATGGTCCTGATCGGACTGTCGATTACTCTCCGTCGCGACACGGATGCGGTGCGCATCGAACTCCAGGAGACCCTGCTGGGCGAGCTCGATCAGCTCCGCAACGACGTGCGCGAGGACGTGGCGACCGCGTCCCGCAACACCCACCGGTCCCTCACCGACCGGATCAACGCGCTCAGCGAGTCCGTGGAGGGCCTGCGCGGGCACGCCGAGGGCATCGAGGCCGTCCGGATCCAGTTGCAGCAGGTGCGCGCCCAGGTGGACGAGCTGCGCAGCCGGCCCGTGCCGCAGGCCCCGGCCGCCGTGCCGGGCCGGCCCACCAACGCGCCACCCAACGCGGCCGGCGTCGTGCGCACCGAGACCGTCGAGGTCACCCGCCGCACCATGACCGTCGAGGGCGAGGAGCGCGGCACGGTCTACGGGTCGCGCGCGTCCGAGGAGCCGCCCGCGGGGGAGCGCTGCGGCGCCCGCCGCCGCGCCGACGACGACAACTACGACGGCAGCTGGGACGCCAGCGACCCCCGCTGGGAGGCCGGCGGGCAGTGGACCGGCGCCCGCCAGCAGGACTGGGACGAACCGTCACAGGAATGGTCGCGCGAGACCGGCAGCGGCGGTCGGCGTCGCCGCGAGACCGGCGAGGCCCGCGAGGCCCGCCCGCGCCGCGAGGCCGCCGTCGACCGCGAGTGGGAGGGCCACGCGCACGGCGACCGGTGGGCCGAGGTCCGCTCCGACGAGCACGGCCGCGAGCTGCGCATGGGCGAGCACCGCAGCTCGGTGCGCAGCGACGCGAACGGCACCGAGATGCGCGTCGAGGACCGCTGGGCGGCCGTGCGCCGCGCCGAGCGCGAGGGCGGCCGCGACGCCGGCCAGGCGCCCCGCGACATGGGCCAGGCGCTGCGCGCCCTGCCGCCGTCGCGCGGCGAGTCGCCGCAGGCCTACACGACCGGCGGCAGCCGGCGGCCGGCCCCGGAGCCGGAGTGGGAGCGCGGCGGCGACGCCGAGTGGGAGCAGGAGACCCGCGGCGTCCGCGAGCGCCGCGAGGAGCGCGAGCAGACCGAGGGCCGCACCGCCCGCGAGTCGAAGCTCGTCCGGGCGCACCGCGACGCGGAGGCCCGCGACGACCGGGAGACGACCAGCGGCCGCCACGAGGGTCAACGGCGCCACCAGGGGCCGGCCCCGCGCAGCCACCGGGGCACCCCCCGCGACCGGGACCGCGACGGCGACATCGAGCACGTCGGCGCGGAGTACACCTGGAGCCCGTTGCAGGACTTCGGCGCGGTCGAGGACGACGCCGAGGACTGGAACGAGCCGAGCGGCACCTACGACAACTGGCAGGCGCCGCGGCAGCGCAGCGCCCCGCCGGAGGAGTACGACCGCTGGCGGTGACCCGCTACTTGTCGATGTCGCCGACGACGAAGAACATCGACCCGAGGATCGCGATCAGGTCGGCGACCAGGCAACCCGGCAGCAGTGTGGACAGCGCCTGCACGTTGGCGTAGGACGCGGTGCGCAGCTTCATCCGCCAGGGCGTCTTGTCGCCGCGCGACACCAGGTAGTACCCGTTGATGCCGAGCGGGTTCTCGGTCCACGCGTACGTGTGGCCCTCGGGGGCCTTGACCACCTTGGGCAGGCGCACGTTCACCGGCCCGCGCAGTGTGTCGACCCGGTCCAGGCAGGCCGCCGCCAGGTCCAGTGACACGTAGACCTGGTCGAGCAGGCACTCGAACCGCGCGTGACAGTCCCCGGCGCTCTTCGTCACGACCGGCACCTCAAGCGACCCGTAGGCGAGGTACGGCTCGTCGCGGCGCAGGTCGAGGTCGAGCCCCGAGGCGCGCGCGACCGGCCCCGACGCCCCGAAGGCGGCCGCGGCGGCGGCCGGCAGGACGCCGACCCCGACGGTGCGGGCCAGGAAGATGTCGTTGCGCCGGATCAGGTTGTCCAGGTCGGCCATGCCGCGCCGGACGGAGTCGATCGCGTGCCGCGCCCGGGTCGTCCACCCGGCCGGCACCTCCTCCTTGAGCCCGCCGACCCGGTTGAACATGTAGTGCATCCGGCCGCCGGAGACCTCCTCCATCACGGTCTGCAGCGTCTCGCGCTCCCGGAACGCGTAGAACATCGGCGTGATCGCGCCGATCTCCAGCGGGTACGACCCGAGGAACATCAGGTGGTTGAGCACCCGGTTCAGCTCGGCGAGTGCCGTGCGCAGCCAGACGGCGCGCTCCGGCACCTCCATGCCCATGAGCCGCTCGACAGCGAGCACCACGCCGAGCTCGTTGCTGAACGCGGACAGCCAGTCGTGCCGGTTGGCCAGCACGATGATCTGCCGGTAGTCGCGCACCTCGAACAGCTTCTCCGCGCCGCGGTGCATGTACCCCACGATCGGCTCGGCGGACACGACCCGCTCCCCGTCGAGCACCAGCTTCAGCCGCAGCACCCCGTGCGTCGACGGATGCTGCGGCCCGATGTTGAGCACCATGTCAGCGGTATCGAGCCCCGCCCCGGTCCCAACGGTAACCTCGCGCAACGCCTCCGCACCCACGCCAGCATCGTAGCCCCGCCCGCCGCCGCCTCCACCGATCGCGCCTCCCGACGCCCACCCGCCACGGGACCCGCCGGCGTTTGATCGTTGCGCCTGGAACTCAGCGCGAAGTTCCCTGCCTTACGGTCCAAACCGTCGGCTTGCTTCGGTCACGATCCCGGTTCAGTGCGGTGCGGGATGTGGGGGGTGGTTACGCCTACCGGGTGGAGGAGCCAGTAGTGGGAGCCCAGGCCGGCGGGGTCCGTCAGTTCCCCGGCGAGGGACGCCCCGGCGAGGGCCCGGACGTACGCCGCCGGGTCAGTGCCGGCCAGGCTCACCGGTGGTCGCCGTCCGTCGGCCCCGAGCGCCCGCAGTGCCTCGCCCTGCCTCAGGAGTACGGGCGCCGCCCGGCCCCCGGCCGCGACCGTGACCCGCCCGCCGGCCGCCCTCGCCGGGTCGCCGGCGTCCGCGATCACCGCGTCGCCCGCCGCCGCCACCGAGTCGATCGCCACGTGGGCCGTGATGTCGCAGGTGCCGTCCGGGACCGGGGGGACCTGCCGGCCGGCGCGGTAGCCGGTGAGCGTGCCGAACGCCGGGCGCTGTCCGGCGACGTGTCCATAGTCGACGGCCAACGCGAGCCCGGCGACCACGCGCGACACGGCGTCCGCCCACGCGGCGTCCCTGGTCCGCCCCACCTCGGCGACCAGCCCCGCCCCGGCCCCGGCGTCGGGCGGCCACCAGCGGGCGAGCCACGCCGCGTCCTCCGCTGAGACCGGGTCGCCGAGCGTGTCGTCGGTCCGCACGTAGCGGCCGTCGCGGACCACGTCCAGCGGGACGTTGTCCAGCCACTCGACGGCCGTGAGCAGGCCCGTCACCGTGTCGGGCAGGCGGTCGGTCCAGGCGACGTCGGGCGGCAGGTCGGCCGGGCGGGGCGCGAGCTCCACCGCCACGAGCCGCAGTCGCCCACGCAGCGCGGGTGGCGCGGCCGCGCGTACTCCCAGAAGTAGTTCGCCGCGGCCCGCGCCGACGTCGACCAGGTCGACCACCGCGGGGTTGCCCAGCGCGTCGTCGACGCGGGTCAGGAGCGCGAGGACGGCGGCGGCGAAGGGTCCGGCGGCGTGGCTGGACGTGCGGAAGTGGGCGGCCGGGCCGGCTCCCGCCGTGAAGAAGCCGGCGGGGCCGTATAGTGCCTGTTCCATCCCGATTCGCCAGGTTGGGGCCGCTGGGGTCACCGGGTCAACCTACGCCGTCGGGCGGGGCGGTGAAGATCCCCACAAAGTGTTTCGGGCGCGCTGCGGGGGTACGCATACTGGACACGACCGGTACCCCACCTTCGAGGACTGGATCGCTATATGAGCGCGAATACGCGCCTGTCTGTGGGCATCATCGGCGCCGGCCGTGTCGGCGCAACCCTGGGGGCCGCGCTCATCCGCGCGGGCCACCGCGTCGTCGCCGCCTCCGCCGTCTCGATCGCCAGCCGCGACCGCATCCACACCTACCTCCCCGACGCCGAGATCCGGCCCGCCGACCGGGTCGCCGACGGCGCGGATCTCCTGCTGCTCGCCGTCCCGGACGACGCGCTGGCCGGGCTCGTGGCCGGGCTCACCGAGGCCGGCGCCATCCACCCCGGCCTGGTGGTGGCGCACACCTCCGGCGCGCACGGCACGGCCGTGCTGGCCCCCGCGACGGCGGCCGGCGCCCGCCCGCTGGCCCTGCACCCGGCGATGACCTTCACGGGCCGCGCCGAGGACCTCGACCGGCTCGCCGACGGCATCTCGTTCGGCGTGACCGCCCCGGCCGACCTGCGTCCGCTCGCCACCCGCCTCATCGCCGACCTGGGCGGCGTGCCGGAGTGGATCGACGAGGACGACCGGCCGCTCTACCACGCCGCGCTCGCACACGGCGCGAACCACCTGGTCACCCTCGTCAACGAGGCGATGGACCGGCTGCGCGACGCCGGCGTCCTGCACCCCGAGCGGGTGCTCGCGCCGCTGCTGGGCGCGGCACTGGAGAACACCCTGAGGTACGGCGACGCGGCGCTCACCGGCCCGGTGGTGCGCAACGACGCGGGCACCCTGGCCGGGCACCTGGCCGTGCTGCGGGCGACGGCGCCGGAGAGCGTTCCGGCGTACCTGGCGCTGGCGCGGCGCACCGCCGACCGGGCCATCGCGTCGGGCCGCCTGCCCGCCGCCGACGCCGGCGACCTGCTGGGCGTCTTCGCCGACAACGGTTCGGAGGTCGCAGCATGAGCGAGCGCAGCGGAGGCGCCGACATGAAGGTCGTTTCGAAGCGGGCTGACCTCGCGGTCGCGCGGACGGAGCTGCCCGGGCGGGTCGCCGTGGTCATGACCATGGGGGCGCTGCACGAGGGGCACGCGGCGCTGCTGCGGGCCGCGCGGGCCGAGGCCGACCACGTCATCGCGACCATCTTCGTGAACCCGTTGCAGTTCGGGCCGGCCGAGGACCTCGACAAGTACCCCCGCACCCTCGACGCGGACCTGGACCTGTGCCGCGCGGCCGGCGTGGACGTGGTGTTCACACCGGGCCCGGCCGAGATCTACCCCGACGGCCCGCCCGCGACCCGGGTGACCGGCGGCGAGCTGGCCACCCTGCTGGAGGGCGCGAGCCGGCCCGGGCACTTCGACGGGGTGCTCACCGTCGTGCTCAAGCTGCTCCACCTGACCCGGCCGGACGTGGCGCTGTTCGGCCAGAAGGACTACCAGCAGCTGGCGCTCATCCGGCAGATGGTGCGCGACCTGGACCTGCCCGTGGAGATCGTGGGCGTGCCGACGGTCCGCGAGGGCGACGGGCTGGCGCTGTCCAGCCGCAACCGGTACCTGTCGGCCGACCAGCGCGTCGCCGCGCTGGCGCTGTCGGCGGCGCTGCGCGCGGGCGTGGCGGCGGCCGACGCCGGCGCGGACGCGGCCGGCACCCTGG
>NZ_BAAALT010000189.1:20977-23535 GCF_039528515.1 Luedemannella flava | reverse complement strand
CCTCGCCCGCCCAGGTGCCGTGGCCGCCGCGGGCCGCTACGGCCACGCTGACGCCCCCGCCGGGCTGGCCCGCGGGTTACCCGTTCCCGTTCCCGCGGTCGCTGCGGATGCCGCCGCCGGACATCCACGGGCTGCCGCTGGCCAGCGCCGGGGCGCGACTGGTCGCCCGCCTCATCGACATCGCCATCGTGCTGGGCCTCAACGTCATCGCCAACGGATACTTCGTCTACCTGTACTTCGTCGACGCGTGGCCCATGATGCAGGAGATCATCCGGGCGCAGCGGGCCGGCGAGACGATCGACGTCGCGTCCCTCTCGACGGGCCGCATGGACGCCCTGCAGTTCACCATATTGTTCGTCGGGCTGGCGGTCTGGTTCGCGTACGAGGTGCCGTTCGTGGCCGGCAGCGGCCGCACGGTCGGCAAGCGGCTCATGAAGCTGCGGGTCATGCGGCTGGAGAGCACCGAGCCGATGGGCTTCTACCGCTCGTGGCGGCGCTGGTTCCCGATGGCACTGCCCACGATGCTCTGGTACTGCTGCTTCATCGGGGTCGTCATCCAGTTCATCGACAGCCTGTTCGTGGCCATCGACCGGCCGCTGCGCCAGGCGATCCACGACAAGTACGCGCTCACCGTGGTGGTGCAGGAGCTGGGCACCCCGGCTGAGGGAGACAGGACATGAGCCGACTGACCCGCGCGGATCTCGACGCGCTCCCCGCGTACGTGCCCGGCAGGTCCGTGCCCGGGGCCATCAAGCTGGCCTCCAACGAGGTGCCGTTCGGGCCGCTGCCCGGCGTCGTCGAGGCGGTCACGGAGGCGGTCACGGGCAGCAACCGCTACCCCGACATGGGCGTGGTGGCGCTGCGCGAGACGCTGGCCGCCCGGCTCGGCGTCGACGTCGACCGCATCGCGACAGGCTGCGGGTCGGTGGCGCTCGCCGAGCACCTCGCCAAGGTGACCTGCAAGGACGGCGACGAGATCCTGTTCTCGTGGCGCTCGTTCGAGGCGTACCCGATCCTCACGGCGGTGGCCGGGGCGACCGCCGTGCGGGTGCCCAACGACGCCGGTCACGGGCACGACCTGGACGCGATGGCGGCCGCCGTTTCCGCCCGTACCCGGATGATCTTTGTCTGTAATCCCAACAACCCGACGGGGACCGCCCTGACGCGCGACGCCCTCGACCGGTTCCTCGACGCGGTCGGGCCGGACGTGCTGGTCGTCCTCGACGAGGCGTACCGGGAGTTCGTGGACGACCCGGCCGTGCCGGACGGGGTGGCCACCTACGGCGACCGGCCCAACGTCGTGGTCATGCGGACCTTCTCCAAGGCGTGGGGGCTCGCCGGGCTGCGGCTGGGCTACCTGGTCGCGGCGCCCGAGGTGGCGGCCGCGGTGCGCAAGGTCGTGACGCCGTTCTCGTCGTCCGGGGTCGCGCAGGCCGCCGGGTTGGCCGCGCTGGCCGCCGACGACGAGATGCGCCGGCGGGCGGCGCTCGTGGTGTCCGAGCGGGCCCGGGTCGCCGAGGCGCTGGGCAAGCTGCTGCCGGACGGGGTGGACGTGCCGCCGAGCCAGGCCAACTTCGTGTGGCTGCCGCTGGGCGAGCGGACGGCCGCGTTCGCCCAGGCGTGCGCGGACGCGGGGGTGATCGTGCGCGCGTTCCACCCGGAGGGCGTGCGGGTCACCATCGGCACGCCCGAGGAGAACGACACCTTCCTCGCCGCCGCGCGGACCGCGCTGACCTCGTGACCGGCTAGGCCCGGACGGTGAACGGGGCCGGCACGTCCAGGTCCGCGAACGTCAGCCGCCACTCGTAGCGGCCCGGTGCCAGCGGCAGGGGCCCGACGTTGAGGACCCAGGCCGCGTCGAGCATGCTGCCCAGCGCCAGGCCGGCGGGCCGGCCGACCTCGATGACGCCGTCGCCCCGGACGGGCACCACGTCGCCGTGCGGCTCGGTCACGAGCACCGCCCGGCCGTCCTGGTTGAACAGCTGGATCGTGAGCGGCAGCGGCATGTTCGCCCGGTCCCAGGGGACCTTGAGCAGCACGGCGACCGCCTGCGGGCTCGTCGGGGTCCCGGTCACCGACCAGCCGGCACCCAGCATGTGGACCTTCCCGGACGGGTCGGCGACCGCCGCGTCGCAGAGGATGACCTGAGCCAGTACGGGGTTCGCGTCCACGCCACCCATCATGACGGAGGCCGGCTACGGATTCCGGGAGCAGCCGCCGTACCGGCTCGACCAGGCGGGCAGCGCCGACGGCGGGTAGAGCTGGACCAGCGCCACCGGTCGCAGGCTCCAGTAGTAGCCGTTGTCGCCGGTCGTCTCCGGCTTGCCGGTGAGCCGCTCGACGGCGAGGAAGCCGCCGTCGTCCGTCGCGTACGCCCGGCCGATCCGCCAGGGCCTGTCGCTCGGGCCGACGGCGCAGCCCACGGCGGCGCGGGCGCCGGTGGCCGGGTCGAGCCGGGCGACCACCCGGTCGTCGGTGATGACGTACACGCCGGCGGCGTTCGCGGCGACGAACTGGCCCGCGCCGGGGACCGACCAGGCCGGCTCGCCGGTGGCCAG
>NZ_BAAALT010000189.1:0-20896 GCF_039528515.1 Luedemannella flava | reverse complement strand
CCCCGGCGAGCCGGGCACCCGGCGCCCCGGCGCCGACCACGGCGGCCGCGACGCCGGCCGGCACGGTGCGCAGGGTGCCGTCCGGGTTCGGCTGCCGGACCTCGGTGCCGGCCACCACGAACGCGCAGTCGGTGTGGCCCGACGCGCACGCGGCCGGGGCCGGCGCCGCCGGGGCGGACCAGCTGCTCACGGCGCGGCCGGTGACCGGGTCGACGAATTCGAGCGTGCGACCGTTGCCGCACGGCGGGACGGCGAGCAGGCCGGCGCTCGACCAGACACCCGGCCGGCAGCCCGCGGCGACGTCGGTCGCCCACAGGGCCGCGCCGGTGCGCGCGTCGTAGGCGTGGACCGCCCCCGGGGCGCTCACCACGACCGCCGCCCGACCGTCCGCCGCCGTGGCGACGAGCAGCGCGGGCGGGTCGTGGACCGTGTCCGCGCCGGTGCGGCGGCCGTCGTAGGTGTCCTGGCCGACGGGGGCGTCGGCGCGCCACGCGACCCGGCCCCGGTGCAGGTCGATGGCGACCAGTTCGCCGTCCGACCACTGGGAGATGATCAGCGCGGTCCTGTCGGCGCCGGCGCGGGCGACGCCGACGAGCTGGGCGGGCCAGCGACGGAACGCCCAGTACGGGTTGGTCTCCTGGCGTTCGCCGACCGGGCCCTCGGCCCACACCCGGCGCTTCTCGGCGTGCACCCGCAGCCCGTCCACGACGAGCGGCATGACCCGGTGCGAGCCGAGCGGGCGCGGGTTGGGCTCCGTCGAGGCGGTCGGGAAGTCGGTGGTGGGCGGGGTCAGCAGGTCGCGGGAGCCGAGGACCCGGAGGCCGAGCAGGGCCAGCGCCGCGAGCAGCACGATGATCGCGATGACGGCCGCGACGCGGCGCACCGGCTTGCTGATCATCACACCCACGCAAGGCACTGTAACCGGCCCAAAGGCCACCACGCCGGCAACCGTGACCTGGACGACACCGGCGCGTCAGCCCGATGCTCAGCCTGTCAGGCTGCGGAGGACGCCATCGGGTCGGCGCACGCCGCCGCGAGCGCGTCAAGATCGCGGCGCAGGGCGCCCTCGGCGGTGCGGGCGGCGAGGCCGCCCAGGAAGAAGGCGACCGCCCGGCTGGCCCGCGACGACAGGTGGCCCTCGAAGACCGCGCCGACCATCGTGCCGCCGTGGGCCCGCCCCACCTCGACGGGACGGAAGGTGTAGGTGAGGGTGTAGTCGACGCCCGAGCCCGGTGAGGTGATCACGCACCGCTGGCGGACCTCGACCTCGGCGGCGAGCAGCTCCTCGGTCACGGTGACGTCGCCGCCCAGGGTGCGGGTCTCGCGCCAGCGGATGCCGGCCGCGAACGGGCCCGGCGTGAGCACCTCGACCGCATCCACTGTGGAGAGCCACTCCGGCCGGCCGGGCAGGTCGGTGAAGATCGCCCACACCACGTCGACGGGTGCGGCGATGGAACGGCTGACCGCGATGGTGGACACGGGCGCCCCTCCCCGTTCGTGTTCCGTACGAACCACGGTAGCGGAGCGTTGCCGCCCGATCACGCAGATTCTGTCAGTGCGGCGCGGGGTGAATAAGACTCAGCCTACTGAGGTCGCGCACGGGGTCATCGATGCTGGTGGAACCGAAGCTGATCCACATGGGACGCTCCTCGTGCCGCCGGGGACGGACGGCCTCGATGAGCGGCACCGGGTCGGTGCCCCCGAGCACCTGGGCGACCTCGACCACCTCCCCGCCGTCGGCCGCGGCAAGCGCCCCGACGAGTACGTTCAGGAAGCCGTGGTGGGTCAGCCCCGTGTCCGGGTCGCCGTGGCGGATCGCGTGGTGCAGCCCCGAGGTCAGCTTGAACGGCAGGTCGCGCTCGCGGCAGGCGCAGATGACGGCGGCCAGCTCCATCGGGGTCGGGAACAGCTCGGCGGCCAGCCCGCCGGTGCGGAACTTCGCCGCCACCCGCAGGCCCGTCGCCCGCGCCTCGGTGAGCGCGTCGAGGGCACTGCTCAGCCCCCAGGTCAGCGGGATCTCCGCGAACACGGGCAGGGTCGGCCAGGCCCGGGCCAGCTCCAGCAGGGCGGTCAGGCCGGGGATCGGGTCCTCGCCGCGTTTGGCCACCGGGACCTCGATCTGGGCGAGGTCGGCGCCGTCGAGGCCGGCGGGGGTGCCGCGCGCCCACTTGGCGAGCCGCGCGCGCACCACCGGCAGCTCCCCGACCAGGCCGATGGCCAGCGGGTCGGCGGGGTCGGGCACGCCGCGCAGGTCATCGAGGTCGGCCGCCGGCACGAGCAGGGGCCCGACCATGTCGGCGTACCAGGCCGCGTGGTGGGTTCGGTGGTCGGCCACCGCGTGCCGCAGCGTGGATCCGCCGGGGGGCAGAACGGAGGCGTCGTCGACCATCCGCCGAAACAGCGGCGGCACGCTCATTGACACGACTAGAGAACCTAACGGAGGCTACGACTAACGGACAATACCGACCGATTATCGGACGCAAACGGCCGGTGAGCAGGACAGAACGGAGGGTAGTGATGCCGTACTACCACCGCGTCGGACAGGTGCCGCCCAAGCGCCACACGCAGTTCCGTCAGCCCGACGGCACGCTCTACGCCGAGGAGCTGATGGGCCAGGAGGGTTTCTCCGCCGACTCCTCGCTGCTCTACCACCGCCGGCCGCCCACGGCCATCGTCGACGCCCGGGCCGTGGACCCGCCGGCGTCCGCCGGCCGCACGCCCAACCACCCGCTCAAGCCGCGTCACCTGCGTACCCACGCGTTGAAGACAGTGACCGGCGCGGACGCCGTGCGGTCCCGGCAGCCCTTGCTGGTCAACGACGACTGCCGCATCTCGTACGTGGTGGCCGACGCCCCCTCACCGCTCTACCGCAACGCGATCGGCGACGAGTGCCTCTACATCGAGGCCGGCACCGCGCGCGTGGAGACCACCTTCGGCGCCATGACCGTGGCCGCCGGCGACTACCTGATCATCCCGACGTCGACGATCCACCGGATCGTGCCCGACGGGCCCGTGCGGCTGCTCATCATCGAGGCGACGGGCCACATCGGACCGCCGCCGCGCTACCTGTCCGTGCGCGGGCAGCTCCTCGAACACGCTCCCTACTGCGAGCGCGACCTGCGCTCGCCGGCCGAGCCGCTGCTCGTCGAGGGCACCGACGTCGAGGTGCTCGTGCGGCACCGGCGCGGCTGGACGGCGTTCACCTACGCCCACCACCCGTTCGACGTGGTCGGCTGGGACGGCTGCCTCTACCCGTGGGCGCTGTCCATCCACGACTTCGAGCCGATCACCGGGCGGGTGCACCAGCCGCCGCCCGTACACCAGACGTTCGCCGGGCCGAACTTCGTCATCTGCTCGTTCGTGCCCCGCAAGGTCGACTACCACCCGCTGGCCATCCCGGTGCCCTACAACCACCACAACGTCGACTCCGACGAGGTGCTGTTCTACACCGGCGGCAACTACGAGGCCCGGCGCGGCTCGGGCATCGAGCAGGGGTCCATCTCGCTGCACCCGTCCGGGTTCACGCACGGGCCGCAGCCCGGGGCGGTCGAGCGCGCCATCGGCGTGGACTACTTCGACGAGCTCGCCGTCATGGTCGACACGTTCCGGCCGCTGGACCTCGCCGACGCGGCCGCCGACTGTGAGGACGACGCCTACGCCTGGACGTGGGCGCGAAACACCGGCGCCGGCCTCGACGTCGACCCCGCCACGGGTTGAGGATGGGCGGGTGGACAACCCGCTGGAACTGCTCAGCACGGCCGAGCTGCGGGCGCGACGCAGCATCAAGTGGCGGGCGTACGACCGGGACGTGCTGCCCCTGTGGGTTGCCGAGATGGATACCCCGCTCGCCCCCGCGATCGCGGCCGCGCTGACGGCCGCCATCGCGCGCGGCGACACCGGCTACGCCCACCCGGGGCGGCTGGCGGAGGCGTTCGCGGGGTTCGCCCAGCGCCGCCACGGCGGGTGGCTGCCCGACCCGGGCCGCATGCGGCTCATTCCCGACGTCAACACCGGCATCGCCGCCGTCCTGCCGCTCGTCACCGGCCCGGGCAGCGCCGTCGTCATCAACACCCCCGCGTACCCGCCGTTCACCCGCACCATCACCGCCGTGGGCCGCCGCGTGGTCGCGTCCCCGCTGCGCCGCGATGAGAACACCGGGGAGTACGCCCTCGACCTCGACCGGCTCGCCGACGACCTGGCCCGGCGGGACGTCTCGGCGTACCTGCTGTGCCACCCGCACAACCCGACGGGTCTGGTGGCCTCCCGCGCGGACCTGATGACGATCGCGGACCTCGCGTCGGCGCATGACGTGCAGGTGATCGTTGACGAGATCCACGCGCCGCTGTGCTACCCAGGGGTGTCCTTCACACCCTTCACGTCGCTGCCGCACGCGGCCGCCGACGGGGCCGTCGCGTTCGTGTCGCCGTCCAAGGCGTGGCACCTGCCCGGCCTCAAGGCCGCGCTCGCCCTCGCGCCCGGCGACGCCGGCTGGGCAACGCTGCGCTCGGTGCCGCCCGACCACGGCGCGGGCATCCTGGGGGTGATCGCCGGCGAGGCCGCGTACACCGCGAGCGACGACTGGCTCGACGCGCTGCTCGCCGGGCTCGACGACAACCGCCGGCTGCTCGCCACGCTGCTGACGGAGCGCCTGCCCGGCGCGGGCTACCGCCCGCCCGACGCCACCTACCTGGCGTGGCTCGACCTGCGCGCGCTCGGCCTCGGCGACGATCCCGCGGCGGTGCTGCTCGACCGGGGGCGCGTGGCGCTCTCCGCCGGCCCGGCGTTCGGCGCCCCCGGCCTGGGCTTCGCGCGGCTCAACTTCGCCACGTCAGCCGCGCGGCTCGCCGAAGCGGTCGACCGGATGGCCGTGGCGGTCGAATGATCCGCCCCGATTGACCCGGCGCTTCCGGTCGCGATGGAAACACGACGGCCGTAGGCTGGCGCGCATGCCTGCGTTCTTCAGGGAGCCGAGCCGGATGAAGTTGTCCATCCTGATGCCCGTCTACAACGAGGCCGCGACCATCGAGCTCGCCGTGAAGCGCGTGCTCGACGTCCCGTACCCATGCGATCTTGAATTTGTGATCGTGGATGACGGCAGCCGCGACGGCACCGCGGACCTGCTGGCCCGGGTGGCCGGCGACCCCCGCGTCACAGTCGTGTCCCACGCGACCAACCGGGGCAAGGGGGCCGCGATCCGCACCGCCCTCGACACCGCCACCGGCGACTACCTGGTCATCTGCGACGCCGACCTGGAGTACTCACCGGAGGAGATCCCCGATCTGGTCGCGCCCGTGCTGGCCGGCGACGCGGCGGTCGTCTACGGCACCCGCACGTTCGGCAGCCACTCGTCGTTCTCGTTCTGGTACGTGATGGGCAACCGGCTCGTGACGCTGTTCGCGAACGTGCTCTACAACTGCTACATCTCCGACCTGGAGACGTGCTTCAAGCTGATGCCGGTGGAGCTCTACCGCCGGCTCGGCGTCCGGTCGGCCGGCTTCGGCATGGAGGCCGAGGTGACGTCCAAGCTGCTCAAGCTGGGCATGCGCCCGTTCGAGGTGCCGGTGTCCTACCACGCGCGGGGGCGCGAGGAGGGCAAGAAGATCACCTGGCGGGACGGCGTCGCGGCGCTGTGGATCATCGCGCGGATCCGGTTCGGCTGGCGGACCGCCGCGGCTAGTGCGTGATGACCTTCGTCGCCTCGACCCGGCACACCACCCGCACGTTGGTCGGGCTGCTCTCGGTGAACGACTTTCCGTCGTAGCGCTGGGACAGCTCCTCGATCAGCTCCGGCCCGCCGTCCGTGGCCATGCTGACCGTGCCGCGCACCTCGACGTACCGGTAGCCGTCGGCCGGGTCGAAGAAGCACAGGCTGACGCGCGGGTCGCGCTGCATGTTGAGCGTCTTCCGGCGGCCGAGAATCGTCGAGAAGATGATCTCGTCACCGTCCCGCTTGGCCCAGATGACGCTCGACTGTGGACCCCCGTCGGGGTTGATGGTGGTCAACGTGACGAACACGTTCTCATCGATCAACCGCGTGGCAAGTTCGGGAAGCGCGACACCCATGGACGATCACCCTGCCACACGCGCTGGCCGCATCGCAAAGCGCGCAGAAGTCGACTTGTGCACGCTGTGACGCGCCTCTAAGGGTGCGGAAGTCGACTTCTGCCGGCGCGGAGCGGCGGTGGTCAGCCGCGGTGGAGGAGGGCGACCGCGATCGCCGCGAGGCCCTCGCCGCGGCCTGTGAGACCCAGGCCGTCCGTGGTGGTGCCGGAGATCGTTACGGGGGCGCCCGCCGCCGCCGAGAGGACGGCCTGAGCCTCGGCACGGCGATGGCCGATCTTGGGAGCGACGCCGATGACCTGGATCGAGACGTTGCCGATCTCGAAACCGGCGGCCTTTACGCGACGGGCGGTCTCCTCCAGGAGGGCGGCGCCCGAGGAGCCGGCCCACTCGGGGCGGTCGGTGCCGAAGTTGGAGCCCAGGTCGCCGAGCGAGGCGGCGGACAGCAGCGCGTCGCACGCGGCATGCGCGGCCACGTCGCCATCGGAGTGCCCGGCGAGCCCGTCCGCGCCGTCCCACAGCAGCCCGCCGACCCAGCACGGCCGCCCCGCCTGAAAGGCGTGCACGTCCGTCCCAACCCCCACCACCGGCACGATCACGCCCTCACCCTACGCGTCCCCCCGCCCCCCGCATCGAACCCCCGAAACACCGCGACTCGACTTCGCCCCGTCACGCCGGGTCGCTGTGCGCCACCCAAGAGGCAAGCCGACGATTGGACCGTTACGCAGGTAATTTCGCGCCGAGTTCCAGGCGTAACGGTCCAAACGTCGGCAGGACGTCCGGGTGGGAGGGGGTGGGTCAGGGGCGGAGGAGGAGTTCGGCTATCGCCAGGTCGAAGGGGCGGGTGATCTTCAGGGCCGCCTCGTCGCCGGGGACGCACTGGACGCGGACGCCCAGCGCCTCGGCGAGGCCCGCGTCGTCGGTGAGCGCCTCGCCGGCCGCCTCGTGGGCGGCGGCCAGGACCTCGCGGCGGAAACCCTGGGGCGTCTGGACCGCCCGCAGCGTCGACCGGTCGACGGTGCCGAGGGCCACCTCGGACGCGTCCACCGTGCGGATCGTGTCGACGACGGGCAGCACCGGCACGACGGCGTCGTGTCCGTCCCGGACGGCGGCGGCGACGCGCTCGACGAGCGCCGGGGGGACGAGCGCCCGGGCGGCGTCGTGGACGAGCACGATCGGGAAGTGTGCCGGCACGGCCGCGAGGGCGCGGGCCACGGAGTCCTGCCGGGTGTCGCCGCCCGCGACGACGATCAGATCAGTGGCGACCTCGGCGAGCATGTCCCGGACCGCCGTGACGTCTGTCGGCGGGGCGGCCACCACGAGGCAGCCGACGCTCCGGGCCGCCGCGAGGCGGCGGGCGGCGTGGACCAGGAGCGGGGTGCCGGCCAGCGTGCGCAGGGCCTTCGGGGCACCGGGGCCGAGTCGGGTGCCGAGACCCGCGGCCGGAACCAGGACCGCGACGTCACCGCGCGAGGGGGCATGCGCGGTCACGTCGCGGTCCTGTCTGAGTTGTGTGTATCGGAGGGTGCGGGGACTCAGGCTTCGGTGAGCACCTTGTCGAGCAGGACTTCGGCCGCGTCCTTGGTGCTCTTCTCGGCGAGGGCGACCTCACCGACGAGGATGTCCCTCGCCTTGGCGAGCATGCGCTTCTCACCGGCCGACAGGCCCCGCTCCCGCTCGCGACGCCAGAGGTCACGAACGACCTCCGCCACCTTGAGAGGGTTGCCGGAGGCCAGCTTCTCCAGGTTCGCCTTGTAACGCCGGGACCAGTTGGTAGGTTCCTCGGTGTGCGGGGCGCGGAGAACGTCGAAGACCTTACCCAGGCCTTCCTCGCCCACCACTTCCCGGACGCCGACGATCTCGGCATTTTCAGCGGGCACCCGAACCGTCAAGTCACCCTGGGCGACGCGAAGCACGAGATACTGCTTCTCTTCGCCCTTGATGACCCGAGTCTCGATTGCCTCGATGAGTGCGGCCCCGTGGTGGGGGTAGACAACGGTTTCGCCGACACTGAAAACCATAGGTTCGAAACCCCTTTCGCTGTGTCTAGGGTAACACGGGGCGCAACCATCAGCCCACCCCCGTCTTTGGCGTCGCCGCAGCTCAGAACCGTTGTGAGCGTTGACGCTCCAGCTTGACACGGCTACGCAGAGGTGCGCCCGGCCGTGGAATCAAGAGACGATCAAGAACGATCCGCGGGGAGCAGCCTGACTTATCCGGCAAGTGCGCTGAAAGACGCGCCGAACGGGCAACATCGCCACCCTGACAGTCGTGAGCACGCGTTAGACATCTTCGCGTCACGGGTATTTAGCTATGGCGTTCATTACACCCGTTGAGGGACAGTAGTAGCCAGGGGTGCGTGCAGGGAGGCAGCCATGGGCGTTCTCCGTCCAGACAACGGCGGCGCGCCACCGCCCGATGACGGAACGCCCCACGGCGTCCCCGACCTGCCGCCCGAATGGGGCACGATCGTCATCCCGGACAATGCCGCCGAGCTCGACCGCGAGGCCGCGCAGGTCCGCCGCGAGCTGCGTCGCGGCACGCGCGGCGGCCGCCTCCGGAAGATCTTCGGCGTCCCCGCCAACCCCAACGGCCTCGGCGTCCCGCTCATCATCATGAGCGTCGCCGTGATCACGACGTTGATCAGCCTCTTCGTGGTCACCTGGGACCGGCGCCCCGCCACGTACACGGCCGCCCCACCGACGGTGAGCACGGCCGGGACCCCGCTGCCCGACCTGACGTTCACCAACGCGGCCGGCGCGACGGTGACCCTGCGCCCCACGTTGCCCGCCGTCGTCCTGCTGGTCGACGGGTGCGACTGCGCGACCCTGATCAGGGACACCGCCGGCCTCGCGCCGCCCGGCGTCACCGTCGTCGTGGTCGCCGCGACGCTTCCGAAGATCGCCGAGGCCCGGCCCGACACGGTGGCGCTCGCCGACCCGCAGGGCGTCCTGCGTGGCCGCTACGCCGCCGGGTCCGGGCAGGCCGGCGCCCGGGCCGCCACCGCGCTGTTCGTCGACCGCCAGGGCACCGTGCGCACGACCGTGCCGGACGTCACCTCGATCGCGCGGCTGGGCACCGCGATGGCCGACCTCGCGACCGCCCCGACGAACTAGCCCACCAGCGCTCCGTACAAGGTCAACCCCGGGCCGAACGCCAGCATCATGGTCGGCGTCGGGCCGCGGTCCTTCAGCTTCTCCAAGATCATGAGTACGGTCGGCGACGAGCAGTTCCCGTGCTCGGCGAGCACGCCGCGCGACGCCGCCAGGTCGTCGTCCGCGAGCTCCAGCTCCTCGCCCACCACGTCGAGGATCCGGGGACCGCCGGGATGCACCGCCCAGGCGCCCACGTCCCCGACCGACAGCCCGTGCCCGGCCAGCATGCCCTCGACCAGCGGCCGCACGTGCGGCCGCAGCGCGTCCGGGACCTGCGGCGACAGCCCCATCCGGAACCCCAGGTCGGTCACCTGCCACGTCATGTAGTCCGCCGTCGTGGTGTCCGTCACCGAGGCCACCTCGCGTACCCCGTACTCCCCGGTGGTGGGCAGCAGCACCGCGGCGGCCGCGGCGTCCGAGAAGAGCGCGTGCGCGACCACCTGCTGGGGGTCGACGGCCGCCGGCTGGACGTGCAGGCTGGGCAGCTCCACGCAGAGCAGCACCGCCGGGCGGCCGCGCACGGCGACGAAGTCGCTCACCGCGCCCAGGCCGGGCAGCGCCGCGTAACAGCCCATGTGGCCCACGAACAGGCGCTGCGCGGTCGGCGGCAGGCCGAGGTCGCGGGCGAGCAGGATGTCCAGGCCCGGCGTCACGTAGCCGGTGCACGAGCAGACCGCGAGCAGGCCGATGTCGCTCGCCGCGACGCCCGCCTCGGCCAACGCGGCGCTGACCGCCTCCTTGCCCAGCGGCAGGGCCTCGGCCAGGTAGCGCTCCATGCGCCGCGACGTCGGCCACTGCGAGACATCCTCGACCAGCGGGTTCGCGACGCCGTGCCGGGTCGCCACGCCCGAGTTCTCGAACACCCGCTTGGCGAGGCCGCGCGCCACGCCCGCGTAGTGCCCGGCGAAGAACCCGTCGAACACGACCTGCTGGGACACGGGCGGCGGGTGCGCCACGCCGATCCCGGCGACGCGGGCGCTCACCATCGCGGCGCCGCCCCGTCAGCGTCCGGGTCGCCGCCCAGCGCGGCGATGCCCAGCCAGTCGGCGCACACGTCGGAGGTGGCCGGCTGCAGCGAGCCGCAGCGCGCGTCGCGGAACAGCCGCTCCAGCGGGTGCCCGCGCCGGCTCGCCGACGTGCCGGCCGCCTCCAGCAGCGACGCGGCCACGTCCATGGCCGTCGTGCCGGCCAGGTATTTCGCCCGCCACACCCAGCGGTTGGTGTCCGTGTGGCCGGGCGCCTCGGCGACCCTGCGGGCGGCCTCGTCGACGACGAGGCGGGCGGCGGCCACGGCCGCGTCCGCGCGCCCGACCCGGGCCCGCACCGAGGCCAGGTTCGACAGGCCGCGGCCGTTGTTCAGGTGCTCCACGGCCGCGTCCACACACGACTGGGCCACGCCCACGTAGACCGCCGCGTAGCTGGCGACCATCCAGTGCGGCATGAGCTGCGCGATGAACAGCGCCAGGCCCTCCACGCCGCCGAGCAGCGCGCTGTGCGGGACCGTCACGTCCAGGTGCAGGTCGTGCGACGACGTGGCGCGCATGCCCAGCGAGTCCCAGGTCGGCTCGACCGTGACGCCCTCGCCGGCCGGCACCAGGAACTGCGAGACCACCTCGTCATCCGTCGCCGACCGCGCCGCGACGAGGTACGCGTCGGCGTGCCCCGCGCCCGAGCAGAACGACTTGGCGCCCTTGATGTGGAACCCGCCGTCGACCGCCTCGTACCTCGTGGTGAGCTGCGACAGGCGCGAACCCACGCCGCGCTCGCTCATCGCGACCGCGTAGAACGCCCCCTGCGCCGCCGCGGCCAGGATCCGGTCGCGGTCGTCGAAGAACTCCGCCGGTACGCCCAGGGAGCGCGCCATCTCGTCGGGCACGCCGTTCAGCGCGCCCGTCACCGACGCGTGCATGTTGAACACCAGGGCCGTCGCGCCGTTGCCCCGGGCCAGCTCGAAGGCGACCTTCGCGTAGTCGGCGTAGTCCGCGCCGAGGCCCCCCAACCGCGACGGGACGAGCAGGCCGAACATCCCCGCCGCCCGCAGGTCGGCGAAGTCCTCGACGGGAAAGTCGCCGCTGCGGTCGTACCCGGCGGCTCTGTCGGCCAGTCGCGGCCTCAGCCGCGAGACCACCTCCCACGGTGCGGGCATCGCGTAACCCCCTCAGGTCTCGCTCTTGGTGCCGACTGCCTGGTAGAGCACGGCGGTCGAGCGCGACGGCACCATGCGCACCGTGCCGCGCCGCGTGATCATCCAGCGCAGCATCTGCCGGGCCGACGGCCGGAAGCCGGTCACCGTCAGCCTTACCCCGTGCCGGGCGGCCGCCTCGACGATCACCGATGGGCGCACAAACAGGCGCGGATCGTGGATGCCCGGCGGCGCCCCGCCCGGCACGCGTTCACCGATCGTGACGACGACGAGCCGCGCCCGGGCCGTCGCGTTGATCGTGTCCACGACGAGGGTGCCGCCGGGGCGCAGCAGCCGGCACGCCTCGGCGACCACCGCCGCCGGGTCGGGCACGTGCTCCAGGATCTCGCCGGCGGTGACCGCGTCGGCGCAGCCGTCGGCGAGCGGCACCTGCGTCACATCCGCGCGGATCGGCGCCACGCCGTGCTCGCGGGCCTGCTCCAGGGACGGCGTCACGAGGTCCACGCCCACGTGCCGGTAGCCCAGCCGGGCCGCGTGCGGGGCCATCAGGCCGGCGCCGCAGGCGAGATCGACCAGGACGGCTCTGTCGTGCGGCGCCGGGGGGAGCAGCGCGGCGCGGGCTGCCGCGATCCAGTGCAGCGTGACGAACTTCCCGTTCGGCCGCCACCACTCGTCGCGAAGATCTTCGTACTGGCGAACGTCGTTTCTCAGCAGCGCTCGCGGCATGGTTCAGCGTGACACGGAAGCGCGGCACCGGCCACACTTGGCTGCGTGTCGACGGTGGACAAAATGGCGCTCGCCGGGCTCGTGCGCGCCTGCCACCCCGAGCCGACGGCCGCCGTCACCGTGGGCTCCGCGCTGCTCGCGGTGGCCAGCGGGCGCCCTGTCGCCGGGGTTCTCGCCGTCGCGGCGGCCGTGCTCGCGACACAGTTGTGCACCGGTTGGCACAACGACTGGCTCGACGCTTCCCGGGACGCGCTGGTCGGACGGTCCGACAAGCCCATCCCCTCCGGGCTGGTGCCCCGACGAGCCGTCGGGCTGGCCGCGCTTGTCGCCGGTCTGGCCGCCGTGCCGCTCGCCCTGCTGTCGGGGGTCGTCGCGGGGCTGGTGCTGCTGGGGGCGCTCGGCTCGGCGCTGCTGTACAACTGGCCCCTGAAGTTCACCGTCCTGTCGCCGGTGCCCTACGCGGTGTCGTTCGGGGCGCTGCCGGCCTACATCATGCTCGGCGCCGGCGTCACGCCGGCCCTGTGGCTGGTCGCGGCCGGGGCGTGCCTGGGCGTCGGGGCGCACTTCGCCAACGTCATCCCCGACCTCGCCGACGACGCCCGCACGGGCGTACGCGGCCTGCCGCACCGGATCGGCGCGACGCGCAGCGCCGTCGCGGCCGCCGTCGGGCTCGGCGCCGCGAGCGCGCTGCTGGTCCTCGGGCCCGCCGGGCCGCCGTCGTGGCTCGCGCTGACGGGCCTGGTGACGGCCGCGTCGCTGCTGCTCATCGGGGGGTACGCGCAGGTGCGTCGGCCCGGGTCGCGGGTGCTGTTCCGGGTGGTCCTCGTGGTGGCCGTCCTCGACGTGGCGCTGCTGGTGGCGGCCGTGGGCGGGTCTGCGTAGGCGCCCGCACAGCGCCCATTACGCTGTAGCCCGTTGGAGACCGTGATCGAGGAGGACACTGCCGTGACCGCCAGCTCCCCGCGCCGCCGCGCCCGGATCATCGCCGGGTCCGTGCTGGTCGCCGGCCTGCTCGCCGTCTCCGCGTGCAGCGCGGGCCAGATCACGCAGACCTCCTCGCAGGTCGCCGCCGTCACCGGCGCCGAGGCCTCCGCCGGCCCGGCCGGCAGTGACGACACCACGGTCGCGCTGCGCGACCTCGTCGTCGCCTACGACGGCATCGAGGGCTACGCCGCCGGCGCGAACGCGCCGCTGGTCGTGCGCCTGTTCAACCAGACCGGCCAGGCCATCTCGCTGACGGGCGTGACCACCCCCGGCGTGGACGCCACCGGCAACCCCGCCGTCAAAGCCGCCTCGGTGCTGCTGGTCGACCCGAAGAAGGCCACCCCGACCGGCGGCGCGTCGGAGGAGGCCGCGTCGGCCAGCCCCGGCGCCACGGCGAGCCCGGCCGCCGAGAAGCCGGCCGGCGAGTCCAGCTTCCAGGTCACGATCCCCGCCGCCGGGTACGCCCTGCTGGTGCCCGGCGAGGGCCCGTACCTGCTGCTCAACAAGCTCTCCGCCGAGCTCGTCAACGGCGGGTCGATCCCGGTGACCTTCACCTTCTCCGACGGTGGCACGGTCACCGTGCAGGTGCCGGTCGGTCTGCCCGTCACCCCCGCGCCGCGCTCCCCGATGGACATCCACGGCGAGGAGTGAACCTGTCGGACCGGGGCGGTAGCGTCGCGGCGTGACGAGCGAGCCGAACCGGTTGCCCGCCGCCCGCGCCGCCAAGGCGCCCAGGGCGGCGTACGAGTGCGAGGTCTGCGGGCACCGACCCGCCAAGTGGGTCGGTCGCTGCCCCGAGTGCGGTGAGTGGGGCTCCGTCCTCGAGTCGGCCGCCGCGCCGGTGGTCGGCGGCCGCGTGGTCACCGCCCGCCGTCCCGCGCAGCCGGCCCAGCCGATCGCCACGATCAGTGTGGAGCCGGCCCGCGCCCGGCCGACGAACGTCCCCGAGCTCGACCGCGTCCTCGGCGGCGGCCTCGTGCCCGGCGCCGTGGTGCTGCTCGCCGGCGAGCCCGGCGTGGGCAAGTCGACGCTCCTGCTCGACGTCGCGCAGCAGTGGGCCGCCGCGCGCTCGGACGCCGGCCCGGCCCTCGTCGTCTCCGGCGAGGAGTCCACCAGCCAGGTCCGGCTGCGCGCGGAGCGCATCGGCGCCCTGCACGAGCGCCTGTTCCTCGCCGCGGAGAACGACCTCGGCGCGCTGGTCGGGCACATCGACGACGTCAAGCCCGGCCTGGTCGTGGTCGACTCGGTGCAGACGTTCTCGGCGCCCGGCACCGACGGCGTGACCGGCGGCGTGACCCAGGTCCGCGCGGTCACGGCCGCGCTGGTGTCGATCGCCAAGGAACGCGGCATCGCCATGGTGCTGGTCGGCCACGTCACGAAGGACGGTCACGTCGCCGGCCCCCGCGTCCTGGAGCACCTGGTCGACGTCGTGCTCCAGTTCGAGGGCGACAAGCACTCCTCGCTGCGCCTCGTGCGCGGCCTCAAGAACCGCTTCGGCGCGGCCGACGAGGTGGGCTGCTTCGAGATGCACGAGGGGGGCATCTCGAGCCTGCCCGACCCGTCCGGCCTGTTCCTCACCCGCTACAGCGAGGCGGTGCCCGGCACCGGCATCACGGTGGCGATGGAGGGCCGGCGGGCGCTGGTCACCGAGGTGCAGGCGCTCATCGGCGCCACGGTGGCCGGCTCCCCCCGCCGCACGGTCAGCGGCCTCGACAGCGCCCGCCTGGCCATGGTCCTCGCGGTCCTGGAGCGGCGCTCCCGCCTGCACCTGCACGACCGCGAGGTCTTCGCCGCCACGGTCGGCGGCATCCGCGTCACCGAGCCCGCCGCCGACCTCGGCGTCGCCCTGGCGGTCGCGTCGGCCGCCCACGAGCTCCCTCTGGCCAGCGACATGGTCGCGATCGGCGAGGTGGGCCTGACCGGCGAGATCCGCCGCGTCGGCGCCGTCCCCCGCCGGCTCGCGGAGGCGGCCCGCCTCGGCTTCCGCACGGCCCTCGTCCCGCCCGGCTGCGGCCCGGCCGCCACGGGCGACACCCCGGGCGGCATGACGGTCCTTGAGGTCCGCGACGTTCGCATGGCCCTCCACACAGCCACCCGCGCCCTCGCGGAGGAATGACTCCCCGAGCCTTCGCGGAGGAGTCACGTCCCACGCGCCCATCCGCCGCGTGACCCCGCACGCCCCTCCGACAGGCACGGCACCCGTCGGCCTCACCAGTGGGGCTTGACCCGGAGCGAGCGGTCAGTCCAGTTTGTCGATCAACAGGACGTGTTCGGGGGCGTAGGGTTCGAGACTTTCCAGCAGGTCGTAGGGGGCGCCTACGAAGTCGTCCAGGTTGACCGCCACGTCGTAGTCCGTGAGCGACTCCATGCTGCGCAACTGTCGCGCGTCGCGCAGGACGCCCTGGTCCCACCAGCGGGGACGGACGGCGGCGTCCGGCGACGCGCCCTCGGCGCACCGCACGAGCAGGACTGCGCGCCGCCGCACCGGCACCACGGTCAGCTCGCTGACCTGGTCCCACGGCAGCACCAGGATGCGCCCCAACCCGGGTCGCAGCCGCAACGCCGTCGGATCGGCCGCCACGTACGGGCGGCGGACGGCGGCGACGACCGTGGCCCCGATGACGACGCCGAACGCCGCGGCGAGCGACGGCACCGCCAGCGCCAGGGGGTTCAGGCGGCCGCTGCCCGGCAGCCGGGTCGGTTCGGCGCCGAAGAGAAGATCGGCGACCGCGACCACGAAGGAGCCGGAGAGCATGAGCCACCAGATCCGCACCAGTGCCCGTCGCGGGAACCTGCGGACCCACACCACCTCATCGTTTTCATCCACGGACACCGTCCACGGCAGGAGGGGCGAAGACGATCGCCACCATAGACCGTTTTGACATGTACGCAACACGAGGCGATACCGACCAACCGGCAGCGTAGTCGGCTACGTACACTGTGCGGCGTGCCCATCGACCGTGACGACCCGTTACGCACGACCCTGGCGCTGATGGCGCCGGGCACCGGGCTGCGCGACGGACTGGAACGGATCTTGCGAGGACGCACGGGCGCCCTCATCGTGCTCGGCTATGACAAGACGGTCGAGACCCTGTGCACGGGCGGCTTCCCGCTCGACGTCGAGTTCTCCTCCACCCGCCTGCGCGAGCTGTGCAAGATGGACGGCGCGGTGGTCCTGTCCAGCGACGGCACCCGGATCGTGCGCGGCGCGGTGCACCTGATGCCCGACCCGGCTATCCCGACCGAGGAGTCCGGCACCCGGCACCGCACCGCGGAGCGGGTGGCCCGCCAGACCGGCTTCCCGGTCATCTCGGTCAGCCAGTCGATGCGCATCATCAGCCTCTACGTCAACGGCCAGCGCCACGTGCTGGACGACTCCGCGGCGATCCTGTCCCGCGCCAACCAGGCCCTGGCCACGCTGGAGCGCTACAAGCTGCGCCTCGACGAGGTGAGCGGCACCCTCTCCGCCCTGGAGATCGAGGACCTGGTCACCGCCCGCGACGCGATCGCGGTGGTCCAGCGCCTCGAGATGGTGCGGCGCATCGCCGACGAAATCGAGGGGTACGTGGTGGAGCTCGGCACCGACGGCCGTCTCCTCGCCCTGCAGTTGGACGAGCTGATGGCCGGCGTGGACGCCGACCGGACGCTGGTGATCCGCGACTACCTGCCGCCCGGCCGGCGGATCCGCTCCATCGAGGAGGCGCTCGAGGAGCTGGACCGCCTGTCCGCGAACGACCTCATCGACCTGACCCTGGTGGCCAAGGCGCTCGGCTACCCCGGCACGGCCGAGGCGCTCGACGGCGCGGTGTCGCCGCGCGGCTTCCGCCTGCTGGCGAAGGTGCCGCGCCTGCCCGGCGCCGTGGTGGACCGGCTGGTGGAGCATTTCGGCAGCCTGCAGCGCCTGCTGGGCGCCACGGTCGAGGACCTGCAGGCGGTGGAGGGCGTCGGCGACGCCCGCGCCCGCGGCGTCCGCGAGGGCCTGTCCCGCCTGGCCGAGGCGTCGATCCTCGAACGGTACGTCTAGGTCAGGCGCAGGGCCGTCGGGCTGCTGTAGGCGGTGCCGAGGCGGCCGACCAACTGGTACGCCCCGATGGCGGGCGCCGTGGCCCCGGCCGTGCAGACCTTTTCGCCGGTCCCGCTGCGGCTGCGCTTGCCGTTCCACGTGAGGGTGAAGGCGACGGCGTCGTCGGGGGCGAACTTGCGCACGTCGGAGCCGTGCCGGGGGCTGCAGTCGTCCGAGGACCAGATCACCTTCTGGCCGTCCATGAGCCGCAGCTCCTGCGCGTCGGCGCCGATGTCGCGGGTGCAGGACCGCTGGCTGTTGTTGCGGAACTTGATGGTGAAGTCGATCGTCGCGCCGGCCGCGGCCTTGCCACTGGCCGGCGTCGCGGTGACCACCATCTCGGTGTCGGTGCACGCGCCGCCCTGGGCCGCCACGGTGGCCCCACCGCCGCCGGTGGGCAGCGTGAACGCGGACGGGCTCGGTGCCGGGCTGGTCGTGGCGGGCGCCTCGACGGTGGGCACGAGCACCGCCTCGCTCGCCGTGGGTTCGACCGCCTCCGCGCTGGGCGTCGGGGTGGCGGCCGCGCCGGTGGTGGCCTTACCGGCCGGGCCGGAGCACGAGTAGAAGATCACCATGAGGACCAGCACGATGGCGGTCAGCACAACGGCCCGGCGGCGCCAGTAGACGGCGGCCGGCAGTGGGCCGACGGTGAGTCGCATGATGTGACCACCCTATGCGGGCAGCCCCGGCGGGGACGAGGCGACGCGCCGCTGGACCCTCGCGATCCACAGTGGCCGGTCGGATGGCAAGCTGCGTTCATGATGGCGACGACGGAGTGGGAGCAGCGGCTCGCGGCCGCCTGGGACAGCCTCGGCGGGATCGCGGACGACGATGAGGCGGCCGGGGCCGCGTTCCGGGCCCGCATCGACGCGCTCGCCGACGAGCTGCCGGCCGGCACCGGCATCGCGTACTTCGAGCGCGCCTGCGCCTTCGACTCGACCGGCCACTCCGACCTGGCCGTCCCGCTCTACCGCGAGGCGCTCGCACTGGGTCTGACCGGCCTGCGCCGCCGCCGCGCGGTCATCCAGCTCGCGAGCTCACTGCGCAACGTCGGCCACCCCGAGGAGAGCGTCGCCCTGCTCACCGCGGAGCTGACCCGCGACGAGACCGACCCCCAGGCTGCCGACCTGCGGATGGCCGCCCACTGCGTCCTGGCGCTGGCGCTGACCAGCCTCGGCCGCGACCGCGAGGCGGTCGGCCTCCTCATCGGCGCCGTCGCCCCCACGCTGCCCCGCTACCAGCGCTCGATGGCGAACTACGCCCGCCTCCTCGTCGAACCCACCTAGGTCTCACTGAGCGTCACGGCTCTGCCGACCGGCCCCACCCCGCCCCACCCACTTTGCTCTGCTTCCCCATAGGAAGCACCACGCTCCGTGACGACCGTGGCCAGAGATCCAAGTCAAAGGCCCAGGTCAAAGGCCGATTCCTATAAGGAAGCAGAGCAAAGCGGGAGTGAGGGTGTGTGGGAACGAGCGAATCTCATGACGCTCCGCAACCTAACCCAACGTGACAGACCTAGAGGTAGGTCTGCCGGGGGTAGATCGCGTGGGCGCCGGCCACCCGGTCGAGGAACAGCAGGCCGTCGCAGTGGTCGATCTCGTGCTGCAGGGCGCGCGCCTCGAACGCGTCCGTGACGATCTCGATCGTCTCGCCCGTGCCGGGGAGCTGGCCGGTGACCGTCAGCCTGCCCGCCCGCTTCACGTCGCCGGTGAAGTCCGGCACCGACATGCAACCCTCGCGGCCCGCCTTCCACTGGGACGCCGAGGTGACGTGCGCGTTGCACAAGACAAAACACCCATGGGTCGTACGGGCCTTGGGGTGGCCGGTCACGTCGACCGCGAACACCTGGGCCCCGACGCCGACCTGGGGCGCCGCCAGGCCCACGCACCCGGGCGACACCCGCATCGTGGCGACCAGGTCGACGGCCAGCTGGACGACGGCGGGGTCGGCCGGGTCGACGGCCGGGCCGGCCGTGCTCAGCACGGCCGCGGGCGCGCTGACGACCGGCCGGACCGCGGGCGTCAGCGACGCCGCCGCGTCCGCCCACCGCGTCAGCAGAGCCGGCTCGGCAGTCACAGGACGTCCACCTCGACCGGGCGCAGGCCCGCCTCGACGCCCAGCTCCGCCGCGAGCCCGGCGAGCCGTGCGGTCAGCTCGTCGACGGCCACGCCGACCGGCAGGTCCACCTCGGCGATCACCAGGTACAGGTTGCCCGCGAGGCGGGTCGTCAGATCGGTGATGTTGCCGCCCGCGTCGGCGAGCAGCCGGGTCACCGACGCCACAATGCCCAGCCGGTCGGCGCCGTGCAGGCTCAGCACGTAGTGCCCGCCCGGCTCGGCGGCCGCGGCGTCCGGCTCGATCGGGCGGACGGTCGCCAGCAGCCGGCCGTCCGCGGTCAGCGGGTCGAGCGCGGCCTCGACCGCCGCCGGCTCCGCGTCGCCCGTGCAGACCAGCGTCATCGCGAAGTGCCCGCGCAGCCGCGTCATGGTCGAGTCGGTGA
The DNA here is from genome assembly GCF_039528515.1 of Luedemannella flava. NCBI lineage: Bacteria > Bacillati > Actinomycetota > Actinomycetes > Micromonosporales > Micromonosporaceae > Luedemannella > Luedemannella flava. The sequence goes on along the minus strand of NZ_BAAALT010000189.1, from coordinate 1,265 downwards.
GGTTCAGCCCGAGGCCGGCGAGAATCCCGGTGGTCTCGGCGATGATGCCCGGCCGGTCGTGGCCGAGCACGGTGATGGCGAGTTCGTGCACGCCGCCATCGTGCAACAATCGGCGCCACGATGCCGCGACGCTCCGCAACCGTCCCGACGGACGGACCATCAGCCCCCGACCACCGGCACCTCCTGGCCGGGCTCGCCACCGACTGGTTCGCCGCCCACGCCCGGGACCTGCCCTGGCGCCGGCCCGGCACGACCGCCTGGGGCGTCCTGGTCAGCGAGGTCATGCTGCAGCAGACGCCCGTGTCCCGGGTGACGCCCGTATGGCTCGACTGGGTCGCCCGCTGGCCCACCCCCGCCGACCTGGCCGCCGAGCAGTCCGGCGAGGCGATCCGCGCGTGGGGCCGGCTGGGGTACCCGCGCCGGGCGCTGCGGCTGCACGCGTGCGCCGTAGCCGTCGGCGAACGGCACGGCGGTGAGATCCCCGACGACCTGGACCAGCTGCTCGCGCTGCCCGGGGTCGGGACGTACACGGCGCGGGCGGTGGCCGCGTTCGCGTTCCGGCAGCGGCACCCGGTCGTCGACACGAACGTGCGCCGGCTCGTGGCGCGGGCGGCCGGCGGGCTGGCCGACGCCGGGCCCGCCACGACCGCCGCCGATCTGGTGGCGACCGAGGCGCTGCTGCCCGCCGATCCGGCCGCGGCGGCGGTCGCCTCCGCGGCGTTCATGGAACTGGGCGCGGTGCGCTGCGTCGCCCGTACCCCCCTGTGTTTGCAGTGCCCACTGGTCAGCGTCTGCGCGTGGCGGCGGGCGAGTGACGCGGGGGTCGCGGTGGCTCTGAGCGGGCCGAGCCGCAAGCCGCAGCGGTACGCGGGGACGGACCGGCAGGTGCGCGGGCTGCTGCTCGGGGTGGTGCGCGGCGCCGACGTGGCCGTGCCGCGCGCGGCGCTCGACGTGGTCTGGGCCGATGACGTGCAGCGGGACCGCGCGCTGGCGAGCCTGCTCGCCGACGGGTTGCTGACGGAGCCCGTTCGGGGGTATTTCGCGCTCCCCTGACGGGCATACCATCCGGACGTGCCCCCGCTCCCCCCTCGGGCGGGCCGTTCCCTCGCCGCCGCCCTGCTCGCCGCCGCTCTCGCGGTCGCCGCCGTCGGTGCGTGCGCGAACGAACGCGCGCCCGGGGTCGCGACCGGCGGGCCGTCGTCGGCCGCACCGCCGGTCCCCACCCCGGCCCCGCTGACGTCGGCGACGCCCACGTCGACCCGGCC
>NZ_BAAALT010000188.1:0-7396 GCF_039528515.1 Luedemannella flava | reverse complement strand
GCCGGGGCCGCGTGGGCGCCGGTCGGGGAGTCGGCCGCGTGCGGTCGCGCTGCTGCGCTCGTCGCGGCCAACGGCGCCGACCTGGTCTCCTGCGTCCTGGTCGGCCTGGACGTCATCGTGACGGCTGCGGTGACGCTCGACCTCCCCGGCCCGGCGCTGGGCACGGCGACGAGATCGGCCCGGGCCGGCCCGGCGACGGCTGAGTCCGCTTGAGCGCCGCCGTGGCGCTTCGTCCTGGCCGCAGAGGATCCGCGCCATCTCGCGCGCGTCCCTGCGACGTTCCCTGCCGCCCAACAAGCCGACGACGGCGGCGATGGACAACGGTGACGCGACGATGTGTCGCACGGTCCGGTAGGCGAAGAACGAGACAACCAGAACGGGGGATGTGCCGACGACCTCGGTCAGCCAGGCCGGCATGGGGCGCTCCTCGGGTCAGCCGAGAGCGAACCTACGCAGGCAGAAGCTCCCGGAACGTCAGGACGGGCAGACGGTTCCGGGCACGGCTGGGCCCGCGCGGACGATACTGATCGACGGTGTGCTGGTGCGTGAGCGCGTCCGGTTGGCGCTCGGGGCGGTGGCGCTGCCGGGATGGGAGCATCCGTGACAGCAGGATCGCGAGCTGCCGCACCAGCGCTCGGAGGAATCTCCGGAAAGTCATCGGCCCGCGCGCGCCGACAGCCCAGCGCGCCAACCGCCGCGCCAACCGCGCGCTCAGGACCTCAACAGGATCCTGTGCGGCGCTCCGGGCGGGATCGGTCCGGGGATTGTGGGGCCGGTCCACACAGGCCGCGCGGAACGATCTCGGGCGTGCGGGTGCGAGAAGCCGACCGAAGGCGTGTGACGCGTGCTCTTCAAGATCTTTCCGGTCCCCGGCTACGCTCCGGCCCGGGGAACGGCCATACCTCCGCAGGGCGCGGCGGTTACGTTGGAACTGCCTGTCCGCGTGCTCCAGGAGAAGAAGCGGCACGATGTCGACCGCGGTGGTCAGCCATTCGTCGAACTCGTCGTACGCGACGAGCACCTCGTGGACCGGATCGTAGAAAAGGGCATCGGGGGACGCCGAGCCATCCAGCTCGCGCCCGCCCTCGTGCCCGAACGACGCACCCTCCACACCGGACATGCTAGCCCGCTCGCACCGACCTGCCGGCGAGCGCGGCCAGAACCACGTCGAGGACGCGGACCGCGCCGGACTTGTCCAGCGGGTCGTTGCCGTTGCCGCACTTCGGCGAGTGCACGCACGACGGGCAGCCCGTCGCGCAGGCGCAGTCCGCGATGGCCGTACGGGTCGCGGACAGCCACTCGGCCGCCGCCGAGTACGCGCGCTCCGCGAATCCCGCCCCGCCCTGGTGCCCGTCGTAGACGAACACGGTCGGCACGCCCGTGTCCGGGTGCGCCGCCGTCGACAGCCCGCCGATGTCCCACCGGTCGCACGTCGCGACCAGCGGCAACAGGCCGATCGCCGCGTGCTCGGCGGCGTGCAGGGCGCCGGGCACGTCGCAGTCCACGTCGTCCGGCAGCGCCGTCGGCGCGACCGTCCACCAGACCGCGACCGTGCGCAGCTCACGGGCCGGCAGGTCCAGCGGCCGGGTGTCGATGACCTCCCGGGTGGCCAGGCGCCGGCGCTGGTACCCGACGACCTGGTTGGTCACCTCCACCTCGCCGAGGAACAGGCCCACCGGGCCCGCGTCCACGTACGAGGTGACGGAAAGGACCCGCAGGTTCGTCACGTCGCGCGGGTGGGTCGTCCAGTCCGGCTCCTCGGCGTGCACCAGCGCCACGGCGTCGTCGAGATCGAGCTGATCCACCACGTACGACGTGCCCTGATGCAGGTGGACCGCCCCCTGGTGCACCTGCACGTGGGCGGCGGCCGGGTCGACGGTGCCGAGCAGGCGCCCGGTGGCCGCCTCGACGATCGACACCTCGACGCCGCCGCTGCCGCGCAGGTCGACGTCGGGGCGACCGGTGCCCACCCAGTACCAGCCCGTCGGGCGGCGGCGGAGCGACCCGCCGGCCACCAGCGCGTCGAGCACGAGCGGGGTCTGCTCGCCGAAAAGGGAGAGATCGTCGGCCGTGAGCGGCAGTTCGGCCGCCGCGCAGCACAGGTGGGGCGCCAGCACATAAGGATTGCCGGGGTCCAGGACCGTCGCCTCCACCGGGCGGCCGAACAGCGCCTCCGGGTGGTGCACCAGGTACGTGTCGAGCGGGTCGTCGCGGGCCACGAACACGCACAGGGCCTCCCGCCCCGCCCGGCCGGCCCGCCCGGCCTGCTGCCACAGCGACGCGAGCGTCCCCGGGTACCCGGCCAGCAGCACCGCGTCCAGGCCGGCGACGTCGATGCCCAGCTCCAGGGCGTTCGTGGCGGCCAGCCCGAGCAGCTCGCCCGAGACCAGCGCCCGCTCCAGCGCCCGGCGCTCCTCCCGCAGGTACCCGCCCCGGTAGGCGGCGACCCGGTCGGCCAGCTCCGGCACCGCGTGCCCCAACCCGCGCCGGGCGACGGACGCGACGACCTCCGCGCCCCGCCGCGACCGGACGAACGCCAGCGTGCGCACCCCGTGCGACACCGCGTCGGCCAGCAGGTCGGCGGTCTCCATGAGGGCCGAGCGGCGCACCGGGGCCGCGTCCACCACACCCTCGGCGGACAGCCCGGGCAGCGGCGGCGGCTCCCACAACGCGAAGGTCACCCCCGAGCGCGGCGACGCGTCGTCGGTGACGGCCGTGACCGGCAGGCCGGTCAGCCGACCCGCCGTCGTCGCCGGATCGCCGGCCGTCGCCGAGGCAAGGATGAACACCGGCGACGAGCCGTACCGGGCACAGATCCGGCGCAGCCGCCGCAGCACGTGCGCGACGTGCGAGCCGAACACCCCCCGGTACGCGTGACACTCGTCGATCACCACGAACCGCAGGCGGCGCAGGAACGTCGCCCACGCGTCGTGCCGGGGCAGGATCCCCCGGTGCAGCATGTCCGGGTTGGTGAGGATCAACCGGGCGTACTGCCGGATCCAGTCCCGCTCGGCGGTCGGCGTGTCCCCGTCGTACCCGGACGGGCGTACCCCCTCATCGGCGAGACCGACGACGGCGCGCAACTGGTCCGCGGCGAGCGCCTTGGTCGGCGAAAGATAAATCGCCGTGGCCTTCGGGTCCGCGGCCAGGCGTGCAAGAACGGGCATCTGGTACGCCAGGGACTTGCCGGACGCCGTCCCGGTCGCCACCACCACGTGCCCGCCGCGCCACGCGACCTCCGCCGCATCGACCTGGTGCCGCCACGGCGCCGTCACGCCCCGCGACGCCAGTCGATCCCGCAGGTCGGTCGGCACCCAGTCGGGCCAGGGCACAGGCATGCCCGGACGGGCGGGCAGCCGCTCCACGTGCGTCACGCCGCCGCCGGCCACCTCGGCCCGTCCGCTGACCATGCGGTGCAGCAGCTCGCCCGGCTCGGGCGCGACAACGGTCACGCCTGCACTCTCCCACCCCGCCGTGGCGCGCGTCGCGCCGCACCGGCACAGGTGGCAAGATGCCTCCCGAAGGTAAGCCGTCACTGCCATGGCGGGGCAGGACCGCCGGAGCGGAGGAGAGCTCATGGAGCTGTCGATGACGGCGCGTGCCGAAGCCGGGCACACCGTGCTGGAGATCGGTGGCGAGATCGACGTCTACACGGCGCCTCAGCTGCGCGAAGAGCTGCAGCGCCTGATCGGCGAGGGGGCCACCGACATCGTCGTGGACCTCAGCCGGGTGGACTTCATCGACTCGTCCGGCCTGGGCGTGCTCGCCGGCATCCACCGGCGGTTGCGGAGCCTGGACGGATCGCTGCGGCTCGTCTACTCGCACGAGCGTCTGCTGAAGATCTTCCGGATCACCGGGCTCGACTCGGTGTTCGATATCTACGATTCGGTCGACGCAGCCACGGCTGCGGGCCAGAGCCGGTGACGCGCGGCGGGCGCTGAGCGCATGGCACACATCCACCTCACCTTCTCGCCGGACCCGGCGTACATGCGGACCGTGCGCCTCGTGGTCGCCGCCGTCGCGCGCCGCGCCGGGCTGGGCGCCGACGCGGTCGAGGAGATCCGCCTCGCCACGGCCGAGGCCTGCGCCCGGGCGGTCGCCCGGCACCGCGCCCACCGGATCAGCACCCCCATCGAGGTGTCCATGTCCGACGGCGACCGGTTCACCGTCCGCGTCACCGACCACGGCCCGCCCGAGCCGGGCATCGGGCTGCGCTACTCCAAGGGCGCCGGAGTCGTCGTCAACGACCTCAACGACGACGACATCCCGGACGACGAAGTCACCGCGGACATGTCATTTGTGCTGCTCAAGGGCCTTGTCGCCGACCTGAAGATCGCTCACGGATCGGCGTCCGCCGGCACCGAGGTCTTCATGTCCTGGCCGGTCAACCGGCCTGTCGGTCGCTAGCACAGGGATAAAGATCACCGCGACATGGTAGGTAGCGGGTGTGACCCCAGTTACGTGGGGCCGCTAGAGTACGCCAGTCATTCACACTGCGCTGTCCGGGTGACCGCTCAGCGCTAGACCCGCAGCCAACGGGCGGGCAGTGGCACATGCCGGTACAGGAGGACAACGGATGTCCCTTGAGGGGTCGAATCTCACCTACGTCGTGATAGCGGCGGTCATCGCACTCGTGGCCCTCGGCTTCGCCGGGGTGCTCGTCAAGGCGGTGCTCAGCACCGGCACGGGCACAAAAAACATGCAGGAGATCGCCGGAGCTGTGCAGGAGGGCGCGACGGCGTACCTGTTCCGGCAGTTCAAGGCGCTGGCCATCTTCGTGGTCATCGCCGTGGGCCTGCTGTTCCTGCTCCCTGTGAACGACGTGGAGGACGGGAGCGCGACCTCGATCAAGATCGGGCGGTCGCTCTTCTTCATCGTCGGCGCGGTCTTCTCCGCGTTCATCGGCGGCGCCGGCATGGGCCTCGCCACCCGCGCCAACCTGCGCGTCGCCGCCGCGGCCCGCGAGGACGGCGGCCGCGAGAAGGCCATGCAGATCGCCTTCCGCACCGGCGGCGTGGTCGGCTTCCTCACCGTCGGCCTCGGCCTGTTCGGTGCCGCGCTCGTCGTGCTGATCTACGAGGGCGACGCGCCGACCGTACTCGAGGGCTTCGGCTTCGGCGCCGCGCTGCTCGCCATGTTCATGCGGGTCGGCGGCGGCATCTTCACGAAGGCCGCCGACGTCGGCGCCGACCTGGTCGGCAAGGTCGAGCAGAACATCCCCGAGGACGACCCGCGCAACGCCGCGACGATCGCCGACAACGTCGGCGACAACGTGGGCGACTGCGCCGGCATGGCCGCCGACCTGTTCGAGTCGTACGCCGTGACGCTCGTCGCCGCGCTCATCCTCGGCAAGGCCACCTTCGGGGCCGACGGCCTGGTCTTCCCGCTCATCGTGCCGACCGTCGGTGTGCTCACCGCCATCATCGGCGTGTTCATCACCCGCCTGCGGCCCTCCGACCGCAACGGGCTCGTCGCGATCAACCGCGCCTTCTACCTGTCCGCCGTGATCTCCGCGGTGCTGGTCGCCGGCGCCGCGCTGTTCTACCTCCCCAAGGCGTGGCCCGCCGAGTGGCTGGCGCGTCTCGGCGCGACCGACCTGCCGGTCAGCCCGCAGTGGCTCGCGATCATCGCGGTCGTCATCGGCATCGTGCTCGCCGCCGCGATCCAGGCGCTCACCGGGTACTTCACCGAGACCGAGAAGCGCCCGGTGCAGGACATCGGCAAGACGTCGCTCACCGGCCCGGCCACGGTCGTCCTCGCCGGTATCAGCGTCGGCCTCGAGTCCGCCGTGTACTCGGCGCTCATCATCGGCGCCGGTGTCTTCGGGGCGTTCCTGCTCGGCGGCGGCTCGATCCTGCTGTCGCTGTTCGCTGTCGCGCTGGCCGGAACGGGCCTGCTGACCACGGTCGGCGTCATCGTCGCCATGGACACCTTCGGGCCGATCAGCGACAACGCGCAGGGCATCGCCGAGATGTCCGGCGACATCGACGAGCGCGGCGCGCGCACGCTCACCGAGCTCGACGCCGTCGGCAACACCACCAAGGCGATCACCAAGGGCATCGCGATCGCCACGGCCGTGCTCGCCGCCACCGCGCTGTTCGGGTCGTACACCTCCAGCCTGCGCACGGCCCTGGCCGACGCGGGCGTGAAGGACATCGGCCTGTACGTGTCGGACCTGCTCAACGTCGCCAACCCGCGCAACCTGGTGGGCCTGCTCATCGGCGCCGCCGTCGTGTTCCTCTTCTCGGGCCTGGCGATCAACGCCGTGTCCCGGTCGGCCGGCGCGGTCGTCTTCGAGGTCCGTCGTCAGTTCCGCGAGCTGCCCGGCATCATGGACCGCACCCAGCGGCCCGAGTACGGCAAGGTCGTCGACATCTGCACCCGCGACGCCCAGCGCGAGCTCATCACGCCCGGCCTGCTGGCCGTGCTCGCCCCCGTGGCGGTCGGCTTCGGCCTCGGTGCCGGCGCCCTGGCCAGCTACCTGGCCGGCGCGATCGGCGCGGGCACGCTCATGGCGGTGTTCCTGGCCAACTCCGGTGGCGCCTGGGACAACGCGAAGAAGCTGGTCGAGGACGGCGCCTACGGCGGCAAGGGCTCCGCGTCGCACGCCGCGACGGTCATCGGCGACACGGTCGGCGACCCGTTCAAGGACACGGCCGGCCCGGCCATCAACCCGCTCATCAAGGTGATGAACCTCGTCTCGCTCCTCATCGCGCCCGCCGTGGTGATGTGGAGCGTCGGCGACGACGCCAACACCGGCCTGCGGATCGGCATCGCCGTCGTCGCGGCCGCGATCGTCGCGACCGCCGTGGTCATCAGCAAGCGCCGCCCGATCGCCGTCGAAGCCGGTGATTCGGGAAAAGCGCCTGAGGACACCGCCCCCGACCGGGAGAAGGTCACCGCCTGACCCCGAGCAACACCATCAGGNCGGGCCCCCCCTCCGCCATTCCCGCCGCCCGCCGTCACCTGCCAACCAGGGTCGCCACCGGCGGCGGGTCGTGCCCACGACCGCCGAGGGCGACCTCTTGGCGGGCGTGGAAGGTGCCCCACCCATCAAGGGCGGGCGCGTGGGCCCTTATGGCAGGGGCAGGGCGCGACAGGCGCGCCACATGCGCACATGTGGCGGACCACCCGGAATGGCGCGGACCAAAGTCGCAACTTTGGCGGCTACCGACACGGTGCNGGGGGGGGGGGGGGGGGGGGGGGGGGGGGGGTGGGGGGGGTTAGTCGGGGCGGTGGTGGCGGCCGTCGTCGACGTGGGGGAGCGGGGCGGTGGGCTGTTGGGGGACCTGCGGGCCGGGGCGGTGGGGACCGCCGTACGTGCCTGGCGCCGGGCGTGCGGGCGGCACAGGGCCGTGCCCGGGCGGTGCGGCGGGGCCACCCGGGCCACCCGGGC
>NZ_BAAALT010000187.1:0-23040 GCF_039528515.1 Luedemannella flava | reverse complement strand
CACGCGAGGCTCGGCAGCCGCGCCGACGCGGCACCGGGGTCGCGTTCGCGGTCGACGTCGTCACCGCAGGGGGCGACGGCAGGGGCCCGGTCGCGGATGGTGGCCCGGTCGGCCACGAGCTCGCGGGCCCAGCCGGACTCGACGAGCAGCTGCGCCTCGGCGCTGCGCGACGTGGCCGCGACCAGCGCCGCCGCGCCGGTCAGCTGCGCACGGGTGAGCAGCACCTCGCGCGCGTGCGGGTAGGGCGCGCGCGGCTCGGCGTGCAGGTCGTCGCCGTCGTCCCAGATCGCCACGAGCCCGATGTCGCGCACGGGCGCGAACGCCGCCGCCCGCGTCCCCGCGACGATCCGCACGTGCCCCCGGCTGACGGCCAGGAACCGCCGGTAGCGCTCCGCCGGACCGAGCGCGGCCTGCAACGTCACATGGTTGCCCGGCCCCAGGACGGCCGCGAGCGCGGCGTCGAGCCGGGTCAGGTCGCGGGCGTCGGGCACGACGAGCACGGCGCCCTTCCCGCCCGCCAGCGTCGCGGCGCCCGCCTCCGCCAGCCGGCGGGGCCAGTCCTCCCCGGGCAGTGCCCCCCACACCGCCCTCGGCGCGCGTCCGCCCTCGAGCGCCCTGAGGAAGGCCGCGCCGGCCGGATAGTCCCGCCAGCCGGTGCCCGCGCCCGCCACGCCGGGCTGCTCGCCGTCGGCGGCCGCCGGCTGCGCCTCCACCCGCGCATGCCTCGGGGGTACGGCCAGCCGCAACACGTCCGCGAGCGTGCCCGCGTACCGGTCGGCGACCGCCCGCGCGAGCTTCGCGACCTCCTCGGTGAGCACCCGCTCCCCCGAGATCACCTTGTCGAGGAACGTCAGCCGCCCGCCATGGGCGGACTGCTCGACGCGCTCCAGCAGGAACCCGTCGCGCAGCTGCCCCGCGAACCGCACCCGCACCCGGCACCCGGGCCGGGCGATGTCATCGGCGTCGGCCGGCACGAGATAGTCGAACGCCCGGTCCAGATGCGCGAGCGGCACGTCAACGGCCACCCGCGCCACCGGCAGCGCTCCCGCGGCTTCCCGCACCCCCACCCCGTCCCGCGCCTTCCCCGCGCCGGTCACGCCGACCCACTTTTGAATCTTGGGGGTGTTAACGGCCTATAAGACGTCCTCGGCCCCAAGATCCAGTGAGTGGTGGAGGCAGGGGGCGCGGGAGTCACGACCGCAGTCCTATCACCTGGTGGCGACTGTTCGCGGCCGGGACGCGTCGAGGGCCGCCGACCAACGTGGTCGACGGCCCTCGACGGACAGCGGAGGGTGCTCAGACGGCGGCGGCCGACTTGAGGTCGGCGACGCGGTCGGTGCGCTCCCAGGTGAAGTCGGGCAGCTCGCGGCCGAAGTGGCCGTACGCCGCCGTCTGCTGGTAGATCGGGCGGAGCAGGTCGAGGTCGCGGATGATCGCGGCCGGACGCAGGTCGAAGACCTCCTGGATGGCCTTCTCGATGCGCTCGACCGGCACCGACTCGGTGCCGAAGGTCTCGACGAAGAGGCTGACCGGGTGGGCCTTGCCGATCGCGTACGCGACCTGCGCCTCGCAGCGCTCGGCGAGCCCGGCGGCCACGACGTTCTTGGCCACCCAGCGCATGGCGTAGGCCGCCGAACGGTCCACCTTGGACGGGTCCTTGCCGGAGAACGCGCCGCCACCGTGACGGGAGTAGCCGCCGTAGGTGTCGACGATGATCTTGCGGCCGGTCAGGCCGGCGTCGCCCATCGGGCCGCCGACCTCGAAGCGGCCGGTCGGGTTGACCAGCAGACGGTAGCCCTCGGTCTCGAGGCCGAGGCTCTCCAGCTCGGGCTCGATGACGTGCTCGCGCACGTCGGGGGTCAGCAGCGAGTCCAGCGAGATGTCGGCGGCGTGCTGCGACGACACCACGACGGTGTTCAGCCGCACCGGGCGCAGGCCCTCGTACTCCACGGTGACCTGGGTCTTGCCGTCCGGGCGCAGGTAGGGGATCGTGCCGTCCTTGCGGACGGCCGACAGCCGCCGGGCGAGGCGGTGCGCGAGCGCGATAGGCAGCGGCATGAGCTCGGGCGTCTCCGAGCAGGCGAATCCGAACATCATGCCCTGGTCGCCGGCGCCCTGGGAGTCGAGCTCGCTGCCCGCCTCGCCGGTGCGCTGCTCGATGGCGCTGTCCACGCCCTGCGCGATGTCCGGCGACTGGGCGCCGATCGACACGCTCACGCCGCAGGAGGCGCCGTCGAAGCCCTTCTTGGACGAGTCGTAGCCGATGCGCAGGATCGTCTCGCGGACGATGGCGGCGATGTCCGCGTAGGCGGACGTGGTGACCTCACCGGCGACGTGCACCTGGCCGGTGGTGATGAGCGTCTCGCACGCGACGCGGCTGCGCGGGTCCTGTGCGAGCAGCGCGTCCAGGACGCCGTCGCTGATCTGGTCGGCGATCTTGTCCGGATGGCCCTCTGTGACCGACTCGGACGTGAAGAGGCGACGTGCCACAGTGCTCCTCGGGTCGTCAGTGTTTGGCTGAGTCTAACGGTGCGTGAAAGCGATCAGTCGGCTGGACTCGCTCAGCCTTGTGAGCTGAGACACGTCCTGACCAGGTCCCAGACGGCGTCGGCCAGGTCCTCCTTGGGCTGCTCGGCGAGTTCCACGCGGGAACCGTCGGCGCCCAGCACGACGGCGGCGTTGCTGTCCGTACCGAACGCGCGCCCCTGACCGACCTCGTTCACGACGATGAGGTCGGCCCTCTTATCGGCCAACTTACGCGCTCCGTGCGTCAATGCATCAGTCGTCTCAGCCGCGAAGGCCACGAGCACCTGCCCGGGCCGCTTCGCGGCGCCGATCTCGGCGGCGATGTCCGGATTGGTGACGAGTTCGATCGTCGGCGGCTCGGCGCCCGCGACTTTCTTGATCTTCTGATCCGAGTACGCCGCGGGGCGGAAGTCGCTGGGGGCGGCCGCCATGACGACCACGTCCGCGTCGGCCGCGGCGGCGAGCGTGGCCACGCGCAGTTCCTCGGTGGTGCCGACGCGCACGACGGCGACGCCGGCCGGATCGGCCAGGGCGCTGTTCGCGGCCACCAGGGTCACCCGGGCGCCCCGGGCGGCGGCGGTACGCGCGAACGCGTACCCCTGCTTGCCCGACGACCGGTTGCCGATGAAGCGCACCGGGTCGAGCGGCTCGCGGGTGCCCCCGGCGGTGATGACGACGTGCCGCCCGGCGAGATCCGCCGACAGATCACCGCGGGCGAGCAGCCGCCGGCCCACCGCGAAGATCTCCTCGGGGTCAGGCAGCCGGCCCTTGCCGGTGTCGGCGCCGGTGAGCCGGCCCGAGGCGGGCTCCAGCACGATCACGCCGCGCCCGCGCAGCGTGGCGACGTTGGCCACGGTCGCCGGGTGCTCCCACATCTCGGTGTGCATCGCGGGCGCGAGCAGCACCGGACAGCGCGCGGTGAGCAGCGTGTTGGTCAGCAGGTCGTCGGCCAGGCCGTGGGCGGCCTTCGCGAGCAGGTCGGCGGTTGCCGGGGCGACGACGACGAGGTCGGCGCCCTTACCGATCGCGACATGCGGCACGTCGTGCACGTCCTGCCACACCTCGGTGGCGACGGGCTGCCCGGACAGGGCCGCCCAGGTGGGCTCGCCCACGAAACGCAGGGCGGCGGCGGTGGGCACGACCCGCACGGAGTGCCCGGACTCGGTGAACAGGCGGAGCAGCTCGCAGGCCTTGTAGGCGGCGATGCCGCCGCCGACACCGAGCACGACCCGTGTGACCACGGGCCGGTCAGGGCTCGTTCGTCGGCTCGGCCGTGAGCAGGTTGCCGTTGATCTCGCGCAGGGCGATCGAGAGCGGCTTCTCCTGCGGCGTGGTCTCGACGAGCGGGCCGACGTACTCCAGGAGGCCCTCGCCGAGCTGGCTGTAGTACGCGTTGATCTGGCGGGCGCGCTTGGCCGCGAAGATCACCAGCGAGTACTTCGAGGACGTCTTGTCCAGCAGCTCGTCGATCGGCGGGTTGGTGATGCCCTCGGGATTGGGCAGGGTTCCGGACACGGTAAGAAAACCTCTAATCGAGAGAAAGCGGCGCGGCTCAGCTCACGACGACGCGCGAACCGAGCAATCCTAGCAACTCGTCCGCCGCACGCTCGACGAAGTCGTTGACGATCGTCGTGTCGAACTCCGGCTCGGCGGCCATCTCCTCCTCGGCGTGCGCCAGGCGGTGGCGGATGGTCTCCGCGTCGTCGGTGCCGCGGCCGATGAGTCGGCGCTTGAGCTCGGCGAAGCTCGGCGGGGCGAGGAACACGAACTGCGCCGACGACATCGTGTTCTTGACCTGGCGCGCGCCCTGAAGATCGATCTTGAGAAGAACGGGCTCGCCGTTCTCGAGGCGGGCCAGCACCGGGCCCCGGGGGGTGCCGTAGAGGTTGCCGGCGAACTCCGCCCACTCGAGCAGCGAGCCCTCGCGGACGTGGCGCTCGAACTCGGCCCGCGTGACGAAGTGGTAGTGCACCCCGTCCACCTCGCCCGGGCGCATGCGCCGCGTCGTGAGCGACACGGACAGCCACACCCACGGCGCGCGCGCCCGGACCAGCTCGATCACGCTGTCCTTGCCGACCCCTGAGGGGCCGGAGAAGACGGTGAGTCGAGCCGGTCCGGGGCGCGCGTCGTCTGTGTCCACTGCTTACTTTCTACCGGATGGTCGTCGTTCAGGTGGCGCGGCCACCGAGATTTAACGCGGCGGCCGCACCAACTGTCCGTCAACGACCGCCGGCGAACTCCGCGAGCAGGGCCTTGCGCTGCTGGTCACCGAGGCCGCGCAGGCGACGGCTCTCAGCGATCTTCAGCTTCTCCATGATCTGCGTCGCACGCACCTTGCCGATGCCCGGCATGGCCTGCAGCACGGCAGACACCTTGAGCTTGCCGACGACGTCGTCAGCCTCAGCCCGGTCGAGCACCGCCGTGAGCGTGGTCTTGCCCTGCTTGAGCTGCTCCTTGAGCTCAGCGCGGGCCTTGCGAATTTCCGCAGCCTTCTCCAGCGCGGCGGCGCGCTGCTCCGGGCTCAGGGTGGGAAGCGGCACCAGCGTCTCCTCAGGTCCCTTGTTGTGCACTGGGGGTTCCAGCGCTGCGAAAAACTAGTGCGCAAAGGACCGTTTGGCAATGTCACAACGCGTAATCCACCCAGCGTGTCGCGTTGTCCGCCTCGACAAATCGGGTCAAAATAGAGCTTTTTGGCACGCAGAAAGTGCCCTTTCCGCCGCGTCACGCAGGCCACTCCTGCTCGGTCCGTGGGAAAGGATCTCCCTCGAGTACGACGGCACGACGGCCCCGCGGAGGTCCCTGAAGAGTGCGCGCAGGTCGTCGGCGACCCCGCCCTGGGCCCCCAGACCGGGCACGAGAATCGGCCCGTTGAGGTCGCTCAGATCGTGTCCGGTGTCACCCACAGTGGCCCCCACGACGAGCCCGACGGACCCCAGAACGGGCGCCTTCGCGTTGCAGTAGGCCGCGTCGTCGATGATCATCTGTGCCACCGTCCGGCCGTCTGACGTGCGCGCATGCTGCACGGAAGCGCCTTCGGGGTTGCTCGTCAGCGCCAGCACGAACACCCCGGCGCCGTGCGCCTCAGCCTCGTCGATGACCGGCGCCAGCGAGCCGAACCCGAGGTACGGGCTGACGGTCAGCGCGTCCGAGGCCATCGGGCTCGCCGGGCTCAGGTACGCCTGCGCGTACGCCTGGACGGTGGAGCCGATATCGCCCCGCTTAGCGTCAAGAATCACTAACGTGCCCGCCTGTCGGGCCTGTCGGATAGTTGACTCCAGAACGGACACACCCGCCGCCCCGAAACGCTCGAAAAAGGCGGATTGCGGCTTCATCACGGCCACCCGGTCCGCGAGAGCGGCGACCACGGTGTCGGCGAACGTCCGCAACCCGTCCACGGAGTCGGGCAGCCCCCACCGCAGCAGGAGCCCGGCGTGCGGATCGATGCCAACGCAGAGCGGACCACGGGTGGCGAGTGCCTTGTGCAGCCGCTCGCCGAAACTTTCCTTTTCGGAGGGGGGTACGGGAGCCTCGTGCGTCATGTCGCGTCCTCCAGGGTCTTGTGACCGTGCGGCGGCTCAGCGCGCCGCTCGGGCGATGGCGCGGGCCAGCCCCGGCCCGCGGTAGATGAAGCCGGTGTAGAGCTGCACAAGGCTCGCTCCGGCGTCGAACAGGCGCGTGGCGTCGTCCGGGTCGAGCACGCCGCCGACGCCGACGATCGGCAGCCGCCCGCCGCTCTCGCGGTGCACGAACGCCACCACCTCGCGGGCCCGGCCGGTGAGCGGCCGGCCGGACAGGCCGCCGGCCTCGGCGGCGCGCGCGGCGTCGGACGCCGCCAGCCCGTCGCGGGCCAGCGTCGTGTTCGTGGCGATGACGCCGGCCACGCCGTGCTCCCCGCAGACCTCGAGGACCTCGCCGATGGCCGGCTCGGTCAGGTCGGGCGCGATCTTCACGAGGATCGGCACGCCGTCGGCGTTGGCGGCGAGCTCGCCGAGGATCTCCGCGAGGTGCGACCGGTCCTGCAGCGACCGCAGGCCGGGCGTGTTCGGCGAGCTGACGTTGACCGCCACGTAGTCGGCGTACCCGCGCAGTTCCTTCAGCGACGCCACGTAGTCGCCGGCCGCCTCCTCCAGCGGGGTGACCTTCGACTTGCCGAGGCTGACTCCCAGCGGCACCGGACGACCGCCCGCGCCGCGCAGCGGCAGCGACGTGGCCGCCAACCGCTGCGCGAGGGCGGACGCGCCCGCGTTGTTGAAGCCCATCCGGTTGATGACGGCCTCGCTGGCCGGCAGCCGGAACAGCCGCGGCCGGTCGTTGCCCGGCTGCGCGTGCCGGGTCACGGTGCCGACCTCGACGAAGCCGAACCCGAGCGCGGGCCAGGCGGGCAGGGCGAGCCCGTTCTTGTCCACGCCGGCGGCCAACCCGACCGGGTTGGCGAAGCTCACCCCGAACACGGTGCGCGGGGCGGCGACGGCGTAGCGGCGGCGCAGGGCGGCGAGCAGCGTGGGACGGCCCGACAGGGCCGCGAGCCTACGCAGGGTCCACTCGTGCGCCGCCTCGGCGTCACCGCCGCCGAGACGGAACAGGGTCGGCCGGGCGACCCTTTCGTAAACTCCCATCAGCCCCGCTCAGCCGCCTTGAGAGCCGCGTGGAGCTCCTGAAGAGGGGAAACCCGCATCTCACCCCGGATCAGCGCCTCGATGCCCATGACGGCCGCTGAGGCGCCCGGAACGGTGGTCACGCACGGGATGTCCGCGCCCACGGCGGCGCTGCGGATCTCGTAGCCGTCCTGGCGGGCGCCGCTGCCCTGCGGCGTGTTGATGACCAGCGCCACGTCGCCGTCGTTGATGAGCGTGACCGCGTCGCGGCCGCCCTCCGGCCCCTCGTAGTGCTTCGGCACGATCTCGCAGTCCACGCCGTGCCGGCGCAGCACCAGGGCGGTGCCGGCGGTCGCCGCGATCTCGAAGCCCAGGTCCGCCAGCCGCTTGATCGGAAACACCATGGCCCGCTTGTCGCGGTTGGCGACGGTGACGAAGACCTTGCCGGACGTCGGCAGCGAGCCGTACGCGGCGGCCTGGGACTTGGCGAACGCCCGCCCGAAGGCGGTGTCGATGCCCATGACCTCACCGGTCGACTTCATCTCCGGCCCCAGCAACGAGTCCACGCCCTTGCCGCCCGGGGTACGGAACCGTTTGAAGGGCAGCACCGCCTCCTTGACCGCGACCGGCGCGGCCGGCGAGGGCTCCCCGCCGTCGCCGCTGCGCGGCAGCAGGCCCTCGGCGCGCAGGTCCGCGATGGAGGCCCCGAGCATGATCCGGGCCGCCGCCTTGGCCAGCGGCACGGCCGTCGCCTTGGACACGAACGGCACGGTCCGCGACGCGCGCGGGTTGGCCTCCAGGACGTACAGCTGCTCGTCCTTGAGGGCGTACTGGACGTTGAGCAGGCCGCGCACGCCCACGCCGCGGGCGATCGCCTCCGTGTACGCGCGGACCTTCTCGATGTCGGCCGCGGCGAGCGTGATGGGCGGCAGGGCGCACGCCGAGTCGCCGGAGTGGATGCCGGCCTCCTCGATGTGCTCCATGATGCCGCCGAGGAACACCTCCCCGGACGCGTCGACGAGCGCGTCCACGTCGATCTCGATGGCGTCGTCGAGGAACCGGTCGACCAGCACCGGGTGCTCCGGCGAGATCTCGGTCGCCCGCTCGATGTAGCCGCGCAGCGTCGCCTCGTCGTACACGATCTCCATGCCGCGCCCGCCGAGCACGTACGACGGCCGCACGAGCACCGGGTAGCCGATCTCGTCGGCGATCGCCCTGGCCTCGTCGAAGCTGGTCGCGGTGCCGTGCGCCGGGGCGCGCAGCCCGGCCTCGCCGAGCAGCGCGCCGAACGCGCCCCGCTCCTCGGCCAGGTGGATCGACTCGGGCGTGGTGCCCACGATGGGCACGCCGGCGTCCTTGAGGCGCTGCGCGAGCCCGAGCGGGGTCTGCCCGCCGAGCTGCACGATCACGCCGACGACGCCCGGCCCGCCGGCCGCGGTGCCGCTGTCGTGCTCGGCGTGCCAGACCTCGAGCACGTCCTCGAAGGTCAGCGGCTCGAAGTAGAGCCGGTCGGCGGTGTCGTAGTCGGTCGACACGGTCTCCGGGTTGCAGTTGACCATGACGGTCTCGAAGTCGGCCGCCCGCAGCGCCTGCACCGCGTGCACGCACGAGTAGTCGAACTCGATGCCCTGCCCGATCCGGTTGGGACCGGAGCCGAGGATCAGCACCTTGGGCCGGTCCGACGCGGCGACCTCGGTCTCGGAGTCGTAGGTCGAGTAGTGGTACGGCGTCGCGGCCGCGAACTCGGCCGCGCACGTGTCCACGGTCTTGTACACGGGCCGCAGCCCGAGCCGGTGGCGCAGCGCGCGCACCCCGTCCTCGCCGGCCAGCTCGGGCCGCAGGGCGGCGAGCTGGCGGTCGGACAACCCGGCCCGCTTCGCCTTCCGGAAAAGACCCTCATCGAGTACGGGCGCCGCGACGATCTGGGCGCGCAGCTCCACGAGCCCGGCGATCTGATCGATGAACCACGGGTCGTACCCGCCCGCCGCGCACACGTCGGCGACGGAGGCGCCCAGCCGCAGCGCCCGCTCGGCGGTGTAGAGCCGCCCGTCGTGCGGGACCTTCAACGCCGCCAACGTCTCCGTGACATCGGAGGACGGGTCCGGCGTCGTCCAGAAGCCGGCGGCCTTGGTCTCCATGGAGCGCATCGCCTTGTTGAGCGCCTCGGCGAAGTTGCGACCGAGGCTCATCGCCTCGCCGACCGACTTCATCGTGGTGGTCAGCTCGGTGTCCGCGCCGGGGAACTTCTCGAACGCGAACCGCGGGATCTTCACGACCACGTAGTCGAGCGTCGGCTCGAAGGCGGCCGGCGTCTTGAGCGTGATGTCGTTGGGGATCTCGTCGAGCGTGTACCCGATGGCCAGCTTCGCGGCGATCTTCGCGATCGGGAAGCCGGTGGCCTTCGAGGCCAGCGCGCTCGACCGCGACACCCGCGGGTTCATCTCGATGACGACGAGGCGCCCGTTGTCCGGGTGGATCGCGAACTGGATGTTGCAACCGCCCGTGTCGACGCCCACCTCGCGCAGCACGGCGATGCCGAGGTCGCGCAGGCGCTGGTACTCCACGTCCGTCAGGGTCATGGCCGGCGCGACGGTGACCGAGTCGCCGGTGTGCACGCCCATCGGGTCGACGTTCTCGATCGAGCAGACCACCACCACGTTGTCGTGGTGGTCGCGCATGAGCTCGAGCTCGTACTCCTTCCAGCCGAGCACGCTCTCCTCGATGAGGACCTCGTGCACCGGGCTGGCCGCGAGGCCCCCGCCGGCGAGGCGTTCGAGCTGCTCGTCGTTGTGCGCCATGCCGGAGCCGAGGCCGCCCATGGTGAACGACGGCCGGATGACGACCGGCAGGCCCAGCTCGGCCACGGTCTCCCGGACCTCGTCCATCGAGTGGCACACCCGCGAGCGGGGCACCAGGTCGCCCTCCAGGCCCAACTTCGCACCCGCGAGCGCGACGATGTCCTTGAAGAGCTGGCGGTCCTCGCCCCGGCGGATGGCGTCGATGTTCGCGCCGATGAGCTCCACGCCGTACTTCTCGAGGACGCCCGCCTCGTGCAGGGCGACGGCCGTGTTCAACGCCGTCTGCCCACCCAGCGTGGGCAGGATCGCGTCGGGACGCTCCTTGGCGATGACCAGCTCGACGAACTCGGGCGTGATCGGCTCGACGTAGGTGGCGTCGGCGAACTCCGGGTCGGTCATGATGGTCGCGGGGTTGGAGTTGACCAGCGAGACACGCAGGCCCTCCGCCCGCAGGACCCGGCAGGCCTGGGTGCCGGAGTAGTCGAACTCGCAGGCCTGGCCGATGACGATCGGGCCCGAGCCGATCACCATGACGTGCTTGAGATCGGTCCGCTTAGGCATGCGCGGGCGCTCCTTCGATCAGTTCCACGAAGCGGTCAAAGAGGTAATCCGCGTCGTGCGGCCCCGCTGCCGCCTCCGGGTGGTACTGCACGGTGAAGGCCGGGACGTCGAACGCCCGCAACCCCTCCACCACGTTGTCGTTGAGGCACACGTGCGACACCTCGACCTGACCGAACTCGGTGTCGATCCGCTCACCGACCGGCGCGTCGACGGCGAAGCCGTGGTTGTGCGAGGTGACCTCGACCTTGCCCGTCGTCTTGTCCATGACGGGCTGGTTGATGCCGCGGTGGCCGTACCCCAGCTTGTAGGTTCCGAAACCGAGCGCCCGGCCCAGGATCTGGCTGCCGAAGCAGATGCCGAACAGCGGCACGCGCCGACGCATCACCTCGCGGGCCAGCTCGACGGGGTGGTCGGCGGTGGCCGGGTCGCCGGGGCCCGGCGAGAAGAACACCGCGTCCGCGCCCGTGGCCAGCAGGTCGTCGATGCTCGACGTGGCGGGCAGCACGTGCGTGGTGACGCCCCGGGCCGCGAGGCGCCGCGGCACGTTGTGCTTGATGCCCAGGTCCAGCGCGGCGACCGTGAACCGGTGCTCCCCCTCCGCCGCCACGGTGTACATCTGCGGGGTCGTGACCTCGGCGGACAGGTTGGCGCCGAGCATCTTGGGGGCGTTGCGCACGCGCAGGAGCAGTTCCTGCGGGTCGCGCTCCACGGTGGAGATGCCGACCCGCATGGCGCCGCGCTCGCGCAGGTGCCGGGTCAGCGCGCGGGTGTCGACGCCGCTGATGCCGACGACGCCCTCCGCCGCGAGCCGGGCCTCCAGCGAGCCGGTCGCGCGCCAGTTCGACGGGATGCGCGCCGGGTCGCGGACCACGTAGCCGGCCACCCAGATGCGGCGCGACTCGTCGTCCTCGCCGTTCACGCCCGTGTTGCCGATGTGCGGCGCGGTCTGGATGACCACCTGCCGGTGGTACGACGGGTCGGTCAGGGTCTCCTGGTAGCCGGTCATCGCGGTGGAGAACACCGCCTCGCCGAACGTCTCGCCCTCGGCGCCGAACGCCTCACCGCGGAACGTACGACCGTCCTCCAGAACGAGAATCGCCTCGCTGCGTGTCACCGGACCGCCTTTCCTTCAAGCACCGTGGGTACGCCGCGCAGGAACGTCGCCACCACCCGGCTGGGCAGGGTGAGCCCGGCGTAGGGGGTGTTACGGCTGCGGCTGGCACTTGCCGCCGGGTCCACGCTCCATCGCACGGCCGGGTCGACAAGCGTGAGGTTCGCCGGCGCGCCGGCGACGAGGTCGTTTCCGTGCTCGGTCAGCCCCGCGATGCGGGCCGGCACGCGCGACATGCGGTCCACCAGGCCGGCCCAGTCCATGAGGCCGGTCTCCAGCATCGTGGCGACCACGACGGACAGGGCGGTCTCCAGGCCGACCATGCCCGGCCGGGCGTACGCCCACTCGCACTCCTTGTCCTGCAGGGCGTGCGGGGCGTGGTCGGTGGCGACGACGTCGATCGTGCCGTCGGCGAGGCCGAGCCGCAGCGCGGCCACGTCCTCGTTGGTGCGCAGCGGCGGGTTCACCTTGAACACCGGGTCGTACCCGCCGGCCTTCTCGTCGGTGAGCAGCAGGTGGTGCGGGGTGACCTCGGCGGTGACCCGGATGCCGCGCTTCTTGGCCCAGCGCAGGATCTCCACGCTGCCGGCCGTGGACACGTGGCAGATGTGCAGGCGGGCGCCGACATGCTCGGCGAGCAGCACGTCCCGGGCGATGATCGCCTCCTCGGCGACCGCCGGCCAGCCGGTCATGCCCAGCCGGGCCGACTCGACGCCCTCGTGCATCTGCGCGCCCTGGGTGAGCCGGGGCTCCTCCGCGTGCTGGGCGATCACGCCGTCGAACGCGCGCACGTACTCCAGCGCGCGGCGCATGAGGCGCGGGTCGTGCACGCAGTGTCCGTCGTCGGAGAAGATCCGCACGGCGGCCGCCGACTCGGCCATCGCGCCCAGCTCGGCGAGGCGCTCGCCGGCCAGGCCCACCGTGACGGCGCCGATCGGCTGCACGTCGACCAGGCCCGCGTCGCGGCCCAGCCGCCACACCTGCTCGACCACGCCCGCGGTGTCCGCGACCGGGTCGGTGTTGGCCATGGCGCAGACGGCCGTGAAGCCACCCAGCGCGGCGGCCCGCGAGCCGGTCTCGACGGTCTCCGCGTCCTCCCGGCCGGGCTCGCGCAGGTGCGTGTGCAGGTCGACGAGGCCGGGCAGGGCGATCAGCCCGTCGGCGTCGATCACCTCGGCGTCGCTTCCACTGATCGAGCCGGTCTCGACAATGAGGCCGTCGCGCAGCAGCAGGTCCGTGGGGTCGCCGCCCGGGGTCCGGGCGCCCTTGATGAGGTACGTCGTCATGCCAGCCCTCCGAGCATGAGGTAGAGCACCGCCATGCGTACGGAGACGCCGTTGGCGACCTGTTCAACAATGGTCGAGCGGGCCGAGTCGGCCACCTCGGGCGCGATCTCCATGCCCCGGTTCATCGGACCGGGGTGCATGACGATCGCGTGGTCGGGCAGCGCCCGGGCGCGGACGGCGTCGAGGCCGTAACGGCGGGCGTACTCGCGCTCGGACGGGAAGTAGGAGTCGGTCATCCGCTCCCGCTGCACGCGCAGCATCATCACGACGTCCGAGGCGGGCAGCACCGCGTCGAGGTCGAAGCTCACGTCGGCCGGCCAGGCGTCCACCCCGACGGGCAGCAGCGTGGGCGGCGCGACCAGCGTGACGTGCGCGCCGAGGGTGTGCAGCAGGTGCACGTTGGACCGGGCGACCCGGCTGTGCAGCACGTCGCCGACGATGGCGACCTTGAGGCCCGCGATGCGGCCGAGCCGGGCCCGCATCGAGTACGCGTCCAGCAGTGCCTGGGTCGGGTGCTCGTGCGTGCCGTCCCCCGCGTTGATCACCGTGCCGTCGATCCAGCCGGCGAGCCGGTGCGGGGCGCCGGACGCCGAGTGCCGGATGACGACCGCGTCGGCGCCCATCGCCTGCAGGGTCAGCGCGGTGTCCTTGAGGCTCTCACCCTTGGAGACGCTCGACCCCTTCGCCGAGAAGTTGATCACATCGGCGGACAGCCGCTTGGCGGCCGCCTCGAATGAGATCCGGGTCCGGGTGGAGTCCTCATAGAAGAGGTTCACCACCGTGCGACCGCGCAGGGTCGGCAGCTTCTTCACCTCACGCCCGGCGGTGTCCGCCATCCGGGTGGCCGTGTCCAGCACGGCGGTGGCCGTGTCCCGGTCGAGGTCGTTCACCGACAGAAGGTGCCTGATCACGCGTTTACCTCCCCCGACTCGATGGTGATCTCGTCGGCGCCGTCGGTCTCGGCGAGGCGCACGCGGACCTTCTCGTCCAGCGACGTCGGCAGGTTCTTGCCGACGTAGTCGGCGCGGATGGGCAGCTCGCGGTGGCCCCGGTCGACGAGGACGGCCAGCTGCACCAGGCGCGGGCGGCCCAGGTCCGACAGGGCGTCCAGCGCCGCCCGGACCGTGCGGCCGGAGAAGAGAACGTCATCGACGAGGATGATCCGGTGCCCGTCGATGCCGCCCGGGGGCAGCTCGGTGGGGCCGACCGCGCGGGCGCCGCGCAGGCGCAGGTCGTCGCGGTAGAGAGTGACGTCTACGCTGCCGACGGGGACCTCGATGCCCTCGAAGGCGCGGACCCGGGCGGCGAGGCGGCGGGCCAGCGGCACGCCCCGGGTGGGCACGCCCAGCAACATGGTGTCGCGGGCGCCGTCTGTTTTTTCCAGTATCTGATGCGCGAGCCGGTCAACCACCCGAGCGAAATCCGTACTCGAGACGATGGTCTTGCCGGCTGGATCCGGGTGCGACAAAACGGACCTCCTTTCCCGCCTCACGGGACGGGTCGTTAAAGGACGTCAAACAGGGTTTCACGGTCGCGGTGCACACCGTGGGCCGTACGGCCGATGATGATCCTACCAACGTCCCTGATCAACGAAGCTGCTGGGCAGGACTACTTGACCGCTCGCCCCAACGCACGTACCGTCACGCTCCGTAGCGATCGCTGGGGAGAACCCCCAGGACTGTGACTGGGAGTGTCCGATGCCCTCTGAGTACGCCAAGTCCCTCGGTGCCCGACTTCGTTCGATCCGCCAGCAGCAGGGACTGTCGCTGCAGGGCGTCGAGGAGAAGTCGGCGGGGCGCTGGAAGGCTGTCGTCGTCGGGTCGTACGAGCGCGGTGACCGTGCCGTGACCGTGTCCCGCCTGGCCGAGCTGGCCGACTTCTACCGCGTGCCCGTCGCCGAGCTGCTGCCCGAGGGCGCCGGGACGCCCTTCGAGCCGGCCGGCAAGATCGTGCTCGACCTCGAGAAGCTCTACGACCAGACCCACGAGGAGCTGGCCTACGTCGCCAAGTACGCGCGCGCCATCCAGCAGCAGCGCGGCGACTACAACGGCCGGGTCCTCTCGATCCGCGCCGACGACCTGCGCGCGCTCGCGATCGTCTACGACCAGTCCCCCTCCGGCCTGGTGGAGCGCCTCACCGAGCACGGCGTGCTCGTGTCCGACCCGCGGGCCCTGTTCAACAACTGACGCGCGCCGTGCGCACCCTCTTCGACGCGGGTGGCCTACAGGTCACCGAGGAGTGGGTGCGCTACGGCCGCGGTCGGGTCCCCGTCGCGGCGATCCGCGAGGTGTGGGTGGCCCGCCCGCCCCGGCCCGACCGCCGCTGGCCCGCGATCGCGGGGGCGCTGACGCTGCTCGCGGCCATGGTCGCCGGGTTGATCTTCCGCGCCTGGCTCGCCGAGTACTGGCTGGCCGCGCTCCTCGTCGGCCTGGCCGTGGTCGCGTTCCTGTTCTGGGCCGTCGGCCTCGACGTGCTCACGTACCACATCGAGCACCGCGACCACGACCTGTGGATCTCCGACGGCCGCCGCCGCCTCCACATCTGGCGCCACAACGAGGTAGAGGTCAACAAGGCCCTCCGCGCGATCAACCGCGCCCGCGACCTCTGAACGCGGAGTGGGCGGTCACGCGCCGAACTCCGCGCGTAACCGCCCAACCGCCTGCCTACCTACGGGGTGGCGAACTCCGCGATGCGGCCCAACAGGCCGTTGACGAAGCGGGGGGAGTCGTCCGTGGAGAGCTCGCGGGCCAGCTCCACCGCTTCGCTGATCGCCACCGCGTCGTCGATCTCGTCGTTGTAGAGGAGCTCGAAGACGGCGATGCGGCACAGGTTGCGGTCGACCACCGGCATCCGCTCGATCGTCCAGCCCTCGGCGTAGCTGGCGATCAGCTCGTCGATGCGTAACGTGTGGTCGGCGACCCCGTCAACGATCGTGACCGCGTAGTCCATGTGGTCGGGCCGGTCGGCACCCATCCGGGCGAGGGTGTCATTGAGCACCTGCCGCGGCGACATTTCCCGCAGGTCGGCCTGGTAGAGCACGTCCAGGGCGCGCCGGCGGGACTTGCGCCGCGAGGGGTTGAACGTGGTGGGCTGCGACATCAGGTCAGGCGCGACCGAGGTAGCGGCCGTCACGGGTGTCGACCTTGATCTTCTCGCCGGTGGAGATGAACAACGGCACCTGGACGGTGGCGCCCGTCTCCACGGTGGCCGGCTTGTTGCCGCCGGTCGACCGGTCGCCCTGCAGGCCCGGCTCCGTGTAGGTGATCTCCAGCACGACCGACGTCGGCAGCTCGATGTAGAGCGGCGCGCCCTCGTGGGTGGCGACCACGGCCTGCGCCTCGGGCAGCAGGTAGTTGGAGTTCTCGCCGACGGTGGCGGCCGACACGTGGATCTGGTCGTAGGTGTCCAGGTCCATGAAGATGTAGTCCTCGCCGTCGACGTAGAGGAACTGCATCGTGCGCTTGTCGACGGTGGCGGTCTCGACCTTGGTGCCGGCGTTGAACGTGCGGTCGACCACCTTGCCGGAAAGGACGTTCTTCAGCGTGGTCCGCACGAAGGCCCCGCCCTTGCCCGGCTTCACGTGCTGGAACTCAATGACGGCCCACAGCTCGCCGTCGAGGTTGAGAACCAGGCCGTTCTTGAGGTCATTCGTCGTGGCCATGCCGGTGTGTGTCTCTTTCCTGTTGAATGGGGAGTTTCGCGCCGATATACGCGCGGGACAACCCCGAAAGTCTACCGTGTGGCGAGGTGGAGCAGCGCCAGCCGGTACCCGTCGACGCCGAGCCCCGCGATCACCCCGGTCGCGACCGCCGACACCACGGAGTGGTGGCGGAACTCCTCGCGGGTGTGGATGTTGGACAGGTGCACCTCGATGAGCGGGCCGTTGAGCATGGCGCACGCGTCCCGCACGGCGATCGAGTAGTGCGTCCAGGCGGCCGGGTTGAGCACCACGGCGGCGCGCTCGTCGGCCGCCGCGTGCAACCAGGAGATCATCTCGTGTTCGGCGTCGGTCTGGCGCACCTCGACGTCGAGGCCGTTCTCCTTGCCGACCCGCACGCACATCCCGGCCAGGTCCGCGTACGACGTGAGGCCGTAGATGTCGGTCTGGCGGGTGCCGAGCCGGCCCAGGTTGGGGCCGTTGAGGACGTAGACCTTCACCGGGCCACCGCCGCCCTGTAGACCTCGGCGAGCAGCTCGTCGGCCGGGCCCTCCAGGATCCGGGTGGACCCGAGGCCGTCGAGCACGACGAAGCGCAGCGTCGCGCCGCGCGCCTTCTTGTCGACCCGCATCGTCGCCAGCAGGTCGGGCCACGCGTCGGCCCGGTAACTCGTCGGCAGGCCGAGCAGCTCCAGCACCGCGCGGTGGCGGGCGGCGACGGTGTCGTCGATCAGCCCGGAGCGGCGCGACAGCTCGCCCGCGAAGATCAGGCCGACGGAGACCGCGTGGCCGTGCCGCCAGCCGTAGGACTCGACCTTCTCGATCGCGTGGGCGAGCGTGTGGCCGTAGTTGAGGATCTCGCGCAGGCCCGCCTCGGTGAGGTCCTCGGTCACCACCCGGGCCTTGACCCGGACCGACCGCTCGACCAGCTCGCGCAGCACCGGGCTGGCCGGGTCGGCGGCACCGGCCGGGTCACCCTCGATGAGGTCGAGGATCGCCGGGTCCGCGATGAACCCGCACTTGACCACCTCACCCAGGCCGGCCACCAGGTCCGCGCGGGGCAGACTGTCCAGGGTGGACAAATCACAGAGTACGCCCGACGGCGGGTGGAACGCGCCCACCAGGTTCTTGCCCGCGGCCGTGTTGATGCCGGTCTTGCCGCCGACCGCCGCGTCGACCATGCCGAGCAGCGAGGTGGACACGGGCACCCAGCGCACCCCGCGCAGCCAGCACGCGGCCACGAACCCGGCGAGGTCGGTCACGGCTCCCCCGCCGACGCCGATGACGGCGTCCGTGCGGGTGAAGTTGGCCCCACCCAACGCGTCCCAGCAGCGCCCGGCCACGTCGAGACCCTTGCCGGCCTCGGCGTCGGGCACCTCGATGGGCAGCGGCGACATGCCCGCGGCGCGCAGGGTGTCGGCGACCTTCGCGGCCACCGGCGCCAGCGGCGCGGCGTGCAGCACGGCCACCTGCGCCGCGCCCTTCACCAGGCCCGGCAGACACGGCAACAGGTCACGCCCCACGAGCACGTCGTAGGGTTGCGCGCCGCCGATTCCAATGGTGGTCATCTCGTCCATCGACGAAGAGCCTACGCGGTCGCCCAGCCCTCCGAGCAGCGCGCCTCGCCCGTTCCCACCCGGCAGGGGTCGTCGTCGCCTACGGCGGCTACATTCGTGCGCGTGGCAATCTCGGAGTACGTGGCTGGCCTTCGCACGTTTGTCGGCAACGGCCTGCTGATGCTGCCGAGCGCCTGCGCTGTCGTGCTCGACGAGGACGGACGGGTCCTCCTGGAGCGGCGGGCCGACACCGGGACGTGGGCCTTGCCGGCTGGCGCGATAGACCCCGGCGAGCAGCCGGCAGACGCGGCGGTGCGCGAGGTGTACGAAGAGACCGGGGTGCATATCGCGGTGGAGCGCCTCGCCGGGGTGATCCTGCGTGAGGTCACCTATCCGCACGGCGATGTCTGCCAGTACCTCACGGTGTGGTTCCGCTGTCGGGCGGTCGGCGGGCACGCCGCCGTCAATGACGAGGAGTCCCTGGCCGTGGGCTGGTTCAACCGCGAGGAGCTGCCGGAGCTTGACCCGGTGGACCGTCTGCGTGTCGACGTCGCCCTCGACGACACCGCGCCGGCCTGGTTCGCCGTTCCCGGGCAGGACTACGACTGGCTGCCGTCGCGCTCCTGACAGCTCGCGACAACGTGCCGTTGCAGCACCGGTTCCACACGGGTTCGACAACGTTTCAGCGCCGGTGCACCTCATCCAGAACGGTGCGCACGGCCGCGATGAACTCGGCGGGGCGGTTGGTGTGCACCTGGTGGTCGGTGTCGATCGCCAGGTAGCGCCCGCGCGGGAACCGGGCCGCCATGTCGACGAGCAGGCGCTGCGGGATGTGGCTCGCGGACCCGCCGACGACCAGCGTCGGGCACGGAACCTTGGCGATGTCGGCCCACCAGGCCGGGTCGGGCGCCATGATGTCGGCGTAGATGGCCGGGACGACGTCCCAGTCGTAGGGCAGCGGCCCGTCGGGGCGCTCGCCGGCGTCGCGGGGCAGCGGCACGGGCGGCGGCGGGTCCTCCAGCACGAGCGCCGCGAACCCGTCCGGCCGGGCCTGCGCGGCGAGCAGCGCCACGACGCCGCCCATCGAGTGCCCGACGAGGACGGGCCGCCGGTCGATCAGATCCAGCTTCTCCAGGGTGAGCAGCAGGTCGTCGCGCATGAGCGCGAAGCCGTACTCCCCCGGCCAGGCGCTCGCGCCGTGCCCGCGCTGGTCGACGGCGACCAGCCGGGCCCGGTCGGCCAGGCCGGCCGCGACCACGTCCCACGTGTCGGCCGAGCTGGTCAGCCCGTGCAGCAGGACGACCGGCGTCGCGGCCGGATCGCCGCTGTCCCGGTGGACGAGCACCACCCCATGCATAGAGCGAAGCGTAACTAGGGTGGTGCGCATGGCTGACGTCCGCACCGCCGCCGAGCGCGGCTCGGTGTCGTTCGACCCGATCGCCGACCGCTACGACGAGACCCGCGGCGGCGAGGCCCGGGGCGAAGGAGTCGCCGACGACCTCGTGCCGTGGCTGCCTGAGGGCCGGGTGCTGGAGGTCGGCGTCGGCACCGGGGTGGTGGCGAAGGCGCTGCGCGCCCGGGGCCTCAACGTGGTGGGGGTCGACCTCTCGCCGCAGATGGCCCGGCGCGCGGTCGGCCGGCTCGGGCCCCGGGTGACCCTCGGCGACGCGCACGCCCTGCCGGTTGCCGACGCCAGCGTCGACGCGGTGGTCATGGTGTGGGTGCTGCACCTCGTGGGCGGCATCGAGGGGGCGCTGGCGGAGGCCGCGCGGGTGCTCCGCCCCGGCGGCCGGGTGGTCGCGGTCCACGACGCGCCCACGGCCACCGCGACGGACATCGACGGGGCGTTCACCAAGCTCTTCGGCCCGCTGCGCGACAGTCGGCCCGACTCGAAGGAGACGGTCGCGGCCGCCGCGTACGCCGCCGGGCTGACCACGCTGCACCAGGGCGACACGACCCGCTACACCCTGGGCCGCGCGCCCGAAGCGATCGCCACCGAGATCGAGACCCGCACCTGGTCGTACCTGTGGAACTTCGACAACGAGCGGTGGCAGGCCTACGTCGTGCCGGTGCTCACCGAACTGCGCGCGCTACCCGAACCCGACCGGGTCCGCGAGTTCGAGCAGTGGCACGGCCTGTCGGTCTTCGCCAGGCCGTGACCGCCTACCAGTTGCCGTTGCCCGCCACGGCGGCCACGATCTCGTCCGCGATCTCCTCGGGCGTGCGCCCGTCGGTCTTCACGGTCAGCCGGGCGACCTCGGTGTAGAGCGGGCGGCGCTGCTCCAGCAGGTACTTGAGTGTGGCGCGCGGGTTGATTGCGAGCAGCGGCCGGCCGGCGCCGAGCCCGACGCGGCTGACCGCGTCCGACAGCTCCACGCTGAGGTAGACGACCCGACCGCCGCGCAGCAGCGCGCGGGTCTCCTCGGCCAGCACCGCGCCGCCACCCAGCGCAAGGACGCCGTCGAACTCGGACAGCGCCGAGGCGACGGCGGCACGCTCCAGCGCCCGGAAGTGGTCCTCGCCGTCGTCGACGAAGATCTCCGGGATCGGCTTGCCGGCCGTCGCCTCGATGTCGGAGTCGGTGTCGCGGAAGCCCACGTTCCAGTGCTTGGCCAGCAGCTCCCCGACCGTGGTCTTGCCGGCCCCGGGCGGGCCGACAAGGACCGCGACAGGCCCACTCATCGGATGACCAGGTTTTCCAGGTACCCGTCGAGGTTGCGGCGGATCTCAGCGACCGAGTCGCCGCCGAACTTCTCCAGCACCGCCTCGGCCAGCACCAGGGCCACCATCGCCTCGGCCACGATGGCCGCGGCCGGCACGGCGCACACGTCGGAGCGCTGGTTGATGGCGGTGGCCGGCTCGCCGGTCGCCACGTCCACGGTGGACAGCGCCCGGTTCAGCGAGGAGATCGGCTTCATCGCCGCGCGTACCCGCAGGGGTTCGCCGGTGGTGATGCCACCCTCGAGCCCGCCGGCCCGGTCCGTCACCCGGCGCACCCCGGACGCCGTCGGAATGATCTCGTCGTGCGCCTGCGAGCCACGCGAGCGCGCCTGGGTGAACGCGTCGCCGATCTCCACGCCCTTGATCGCCTGGATCGAGCAGAGCACCGCGGCGAGGCGGGCGTCGAGCTTGCGGTCCCACTGCACGTGGCTGCCCAGGCCCGGCGGCACGCCGTAGGCGAGGACCTCGACGATGCCGCCGAGGGTGTCGGCGTCCTTCTTCGCGGCGTCGACCTCGGCGACCATGCGCTCGCTGGCCTCGGGGTCGAGGCAGCGCAGCGGGTCGGCGTCGATGCGCTCGGCGTCCTCCGGGCGGGGCAGCAGGCCGGGCTTGGCCGCGACCGAGCCGAGTTCCACTACGTGGGACACGATCTCGATGCCGACGGCCTGCTTCACCAGCGCCTTCGCGACCGTGCCGATGGCGACCCGGGCGGCCGTCTCGCGGGCGCTGGCGCGCTCGAGGATCGGGCGGGCGTCGGTGTGGCCGTACTTCTGCATGCCGGCCAGGTCGGCGTGGCCCGGGCGGGGGCGGGTCAGCGGCGCGTTGCGGGCCTGCGCGGCGAGCAGCTCCGGGTCCACCGGGTCGGCCGCCATGACGGTCTCCCACTTGGGCCACTCGGAGTTGCCGACCCGGATCGCCACCGGGCTGCCCAGCGTGAGGCCGTGCCGGATGCCCCCGATGATCTCCACGACGTCCTGCTCGAACGCCATGCGCGCGCCCCGGCCGTAGCCGAGGCGGCGGCGGGCCAGCTCGTGCCCGATCTCCGCGGTCGTCACGGCGACGCCCGCGGGCACGCCCTCCAACATCGCCACCAACGCGGGCCCGTGTGACTCTCCCGCGGTCAACCAGCGCAGCACGAACTCCACCTTCCGCAACAGTTACCGCGGTCAGTCTGTCACGTTCGGGTCGTACCAGGTCGCCTGGCCCCTCGACCGGGCGAGCGCCACGAGCCCCAGACCCGCCGTGACGATCAATGGGACGCCGTCGCGGATCAGCCCGTCGACGCCCAGGAGGGCGAAACAGAAGAACGGCTGCGCCACCAGCACAACCACGCTGATGAACCCCACGACCCACCGGGCCCACCGGTGCCCGCGCAGCACGAAGTACGACGCGACCGCCGCGACGTACCCGCACACGGCCGTCAGCAGGAACCAGGCGATCAGCAGCCCCAACGTCACCGGCGCGGACTGCCGCCGGTGCGACGTGAACGCCTCCCCCACCGCCACGATCAACGGCACCGACAGCAGCGCCGCGTAGGTCACGGCCGCCACCCGCACGGTCAGCACCCACGCCGGGATGTGCCGGCGCACCGGCCGCCCGGTGAGGTGCTGATGGACGGCGTCCGACCGGTACAGCAGCCACACGACGAACGCGCACTCGGCGGCAAGAACGAAAAACGACACCAGCACGGGTACGGGCGGCAGGAAGTCACCCGTGCGGGGTTCGGCCAGGCGGGCCACCGCGAAGACCGTCGTCACGGCGAGGATCAGCCCGAACGGGCGGGACGCGAGGCGGCCGTAGCGCACGGCCCGCATGAGCACCAGGAAGCCGATCACCCGCAGCAGCGCCCAGAAGCTGCGCACCAGCAGGCTGAACCCGAGCTCGCGCGTGTACCGGAGGTTGACCACCTCGACGATCACCACCGTGGCGGCGGTGACGAGCAGCAGCGCCCGCAGCCACCGGCTGGCCGGGGTCGGCGGCACGGGCCGCTCGCGCGCGAACAGCCGCGCCAGCCACGGCGGCAGGTCGGCCCGCCCCGGCGGCCCCGGCGGCCCTACGACCTCCCCGACCAGCGGCTCACCGGACGGCGGGGCATCGCGCAACGACTCCTGAGCCATGCCGCTGATACTCCCCCACCGGCGCCCCCACGACACACCAGCGTCCCGAGATCTTGGACTCAGGTGTCGGCTGGACTTTCGCACTTTCTTGATCAAATGGCATCGCCGGCCC
>NZ_BAAALT010000186.1:0-19189 GCF_039528515.1 Luedemannella flava | reverse complement strand
CCGCGCCGCCGCCGTCAGCGCGCCGGGGCGCAGGGCGCGCCGGGCGGCCAGGACCGCGTACCCGAACAGGAACGCCGCGCCGCCCCAGCGGGCGGCCGTCAGCACGGCCGGCATCCCGGTCAGGAGCGCCCCCAGGCCGGCGACGCCCGCGGCGATCAGCAGCAGGTCGGACAGGGCGCAGGTGAGCACCACGGCCCACAGGTGCTCGCGGCGCAGGCCCTGACGCAGGACGAACGCGTTCTGCGCGCCGATCGCGGCGAGCAGGGACAGGGACGTGCCGAAACCCATGACAGCGGGGACCATGCGTCGACGGTAGGCGCGCTGTCGGGACGTACTCCAGCTAATGTTTTTAAGGTTTGATTAGATGAGCTTATGACGCTCGGGCGGGATCAGCTGGCGGCGCTCGCCGCGGTGGTGCGGGAGGGCAGCTTCGAGGCGGCGGCCCGGGCGCTGCACGTCACGCCGTCCGCCGTCAGCCAGCGGGTGCGCGCGCTCGAGACGCGCGTGGGCCAGGTGCTGGTGCGCCGGGCCAAGCCGTGCGCGGTGACCGACGCCGGGCGGCCGTTGCTGCGCCTGGCCGGGCAGTTCGACCTGCTCGAACGCGAGGCGCTGGCCGCCGCGGGCGGCGCCCCGGCCGGGCGGGTGGCGGTCACGCTCGACCCGGACTCGCTGGCCACCTGGTTCCTGCCGGCCGTCGCCGCGCTGACCGGGGACAGCGCCGTGCTGTTGGACCTGCGCGAGGACGACCAGGACCACACCGCCGAGTGGCTGCGCGACGGCACGGTCATGGCGGCGGTGACCGGGACGGCCGCGGCGGTGCAGGGCTGCCGGGTGCGCCGGCTCGGCGCGATGCGCTACCGCGCGTTGGCCGCGCCGGGCTTCGCGGAGCGCTGGTTCGCCGACGGCGCCACGCCCGGCGCGTTCGCGGTCGCGCCGATGATCGTCATGACCCGCAAGGACCGGCTGCAGCACCGGTTCATCCATCAGCTCAGGGCGGCGCTCGACCCGCCCGTGCACTACGTGCCGTCGGCGGTGGCCTTCCGGGAGGCGATCCGGCTGGGCATCGGCTGGGCGCTCATGCCCGAGGTGCTCGCCGACGAGGACGTGGCGGCCGGCCACGCCGTCGCCGTCGCGCACGGCCGCCACCTCGACGTCGCCATGTACTGGCAGCACTGGCGCCTCGACTCCCCCGTCCTGGCCGCCCTCACCGACGCCGTGACGACCGCCGCCCGCGACGCCCTACGGTGAAGCCATGACGCTCGAGCAGATCAGTCCGCCCGGCCGGCTCGCGGAGGCCGGCGAGCAGATCAGCGCGCAGGAGCTCGCGCTCGCGGCCCGCAACCACGGGATGCCGCTCGAGGCGATGCGCGCCGATCTCACCCCGCCCGGCCTGCACTACCTGCTCATCCACTACGACATCCCGTTCCTCGAGGCGGCCGCCTGGCGGTTCGCGGTGACCGGCCTGGTGGGCCGGCCGCTGACCCTGGACCTGGCCGCGCTGAAGGCGATGCCGGCCCGGACCGTGCGGGTGACCATGGAGTGCGCCGGCAACGGCCGGGCCCGCCTCGAGCCGCGGCCGGTGAGCCAGCCGTGGCTGGTCGAGGCGGTGGGCACGGCGGACTGGACGGGCGTGCCGCTGCGCGACGTGCTCGCCGCCGCCGACCTCGGTCCGGACGCCGTGGAACTGGTGTTCACCGGCGCCGACCACGGGGTGGAGCGCGGCGTCGAACAGGACTACCAGCGCAGCCTGACCGTGGCGGACGCGCTCGATCAGGACGTCCTGCTGGCGTACTCGATGAATGGTTCCGATCTCGCGCCGCAGCACGGTCACCCGGTCCGCCTGATCGCCCCCGGCTGGTACGGGATGGCCAGCGTGAAGTGGCTCGTGGGCATCGAGGCCGTCGGCGCGCCGTTCACCGGGTTCCAGCAGGCCGTGGCCTACCGGGTGCGCCGGGACCCGCACGAGGCGGGCACGCCGGTGACCCGCATCGCGCCGCGCGCGCTGATGATCCCGCCGGGCTTCCCGGACTTCATGTCCCGGGCCCGCGTGGTGCGCCCCGGGCCGGTGGTGCTGGAGGGGCGGGCGTGGTCGGGTCGTTCCCCCGTGGAGCGCGTGGAAATCAGTGTGGACGACGGTCGCACCTGGGCGACGGCCGCCCTCGACCCGTCCGGGGGACACCGTTGGGCGTGGCGGCGGTGGTCGCTGCCGTGGTCGCCGAGCCCCGGGGAGTACGTCCTGTCCGCCCGCGCGATCACCGCCGACGGTGAGGAACAGCCCGTCGACCAGGCGTGGAACCGCGGCGGGTTCGCCAACAACGCTGCCCAGCGAATCCCTGTGACCTGCCTGACCGGCGTGTAGCGAGGATCGACAGAGAACGCGCGCTTGGGGCTACACTGCGCGGCGTGACTGCGCCTAAAGGTCGCAGACCGTCCTCCGAAGAAGATCGCTTCTCCGGACGGCTAACGACGGTCCAACGACCTACCTTGGAGATGGTCGCGGAGCGGGCCGGTGTGTCGCGGGCCACTGTTTCCCGAGTGGTCAACAACAGTCCCACCGTCGCCCCTGAGCTGCGCGACGTTGTCGAACGTGCCATCCGGGAGCTGGGCTACGTGCCCAATCTCGCCGCCCGTTCGCTGGTGACCCAGCGAACCGACTCCATCGCACTCGTCCTGCCCGAGTCCGCCGCGCGGGTCTTCTCCGACGACCCGTTCTTCCCCGGCATCGTCTCGGGCGTCAGCCAGGAACTGGAGGCCAACGACAAGCAACTCGTCCTCATGCTCGCCGGCTCCGCCGCGAGCCACGACCGCATCGAACGCTATGCCACCGCCAAGCACGTCGACGGGGTGATCATGGCGTCCATCCACGGGGCCGACCCGATGCCGGCCGTGCTCGCCCGCAGCGGCGTGCCGGTCGTCCTCAACGGCCGGCCCATGTCCCCCCGACCCGACCTGCCCTACGTGGACAGCGACAACCGCGGCGGGGCGCAGATGGCGGCGGAGTACCTGCTCAGGCAGGGCCGCCGGCGCATCGCCACGATCGCCGGGCCGCAGGACATGATCGCCGGCATCGACCGGCTCAACGGCTATCGCGACGCGTTGCGCGACAGCGACCGTCGCTCGATCATCGCGGTCGGCGACTTCACCCGCGAGTCCGGCGTGCACGCAATGCGCCAGCTGCTCGCCGACGACCCGGAGCTGGACGCGGTGTTCGTCGCCTCCGACATGATGGCGATGGGCGCGCTGCGCGCGCTGCGCCAGGCGGGCCGCCGGGTGCCCGATGACGTTGCCGTCGTGGGCTTCGACGACAACGACACCGCACCGTACGCCGAGCCGCCGCTGACGACGATCCGGCAGCGGGTCGTGGAGATCGGCCGCCAGACCGTCCGGCTGGTGCTGGCCGTCGCCCACGGCCCCGTCGAGCCGGTGATCCTGCCGGTCGAGCTGGTCATCCGCGAATCCGCGTAGCACCACCCTTCCCACCTTCCATGCACTCGATTGTCACGCCTCGGTAACGACCAGAGAGCGCTCTCTTGATTTCCGGGAGGGTCTTCATCAGTCTCGTGAGAGCGCTCTCTCAGGGCGCTCCGGCCCTGCCGGAGCGCCCGGTAACGCCGAGTTAGTCCTATTCGTGACCTGAGAGGGGTCCACACCGATGACAGTCCCACCGCGTCGCCGCCGGCTGGCGGCGGTCGCCCTCGCCGCGACCGCCATGCTCGCCGTCGGCGCTTGTGGCACCACCAAGGACGACACCCCCAAGGCCAACGAGCCGATCACCCTGACCGTGGACGTGTTCGGTCAGTTCGGCTACGACGACCTGTACAAGGAGTACATGGCGAGCCACCCCAACATCAAGATCGTTGAGCGGGGTACGGGCTCCACGCTGGACCAGCACACGGCCAAGCTGACCCAGTGGTTCGCCACCGGCAAGGGCGCGGGCGACATCGTGGCGCTCGAGGAGGGCCTGATCGTCCAGTACAAGGCCAACCCGAACAACTTCGTGAACCTGCTCGACCACGGCGGCGCCACGCTCAAGGACAACTTCCTGCCCTGGAAGTGGGAGCAGGGCATGACGGCCGACGGCAAGTCGCTCATCGGGCTGGGCACCGACGTCGGCGGCATGGCCATGTGCTACCGGTCGGACCTGTTCAAGAAGGCGGGCCTGCCCACCGACCGCGCCGAGGTGTCGAAGCTCTGGCCGACGTGGGACGACTTCATCGCCACGGGCAAGAAGTTCAACGAGGCCAACACCGGCGCGGCGTTCCTCGACGGCGCGACCAACACGTTCAACGTGATCGCGCTGCAGGAGGGCGGCAACGCCGGCGGCTACCACTACTACGACCTGCAGAACAACCTGGTCGTCGAGTCGAACCCGGCCGTCAAGAAGGCCTGGGACACGATCGTCAAGATCATTGATGCCAAGCTGCCCGGCAAGTACGGCGCCTGGTCGAACGAGTGGGTCGCCGCGTTCAAGCAGTCCAAGTTCGCCACCATGGCGTGCCCGGCGTGGATGACCGGTGTCATCGAGGCCAACGCCGGCGCCGACAACAAGGGCAAGTGGGACATCGCCTCCGTGCCCGGCGGCGGCGGCAACTGGGGCGGCTCGTTCCTGACCGTTCCCTCGCAGAGCAAGAACCAGGCCGCGGCGATCGAGCTCGCCAAGTTCCTGACCAGCGCCAAGGGTCAGGTCGGCGCGTTCAAGGCCAAGGGCCCGCTGCCGTCGTCGCCGCAGGCGCTCGACGACACCGCGGTCAAGGACTCCAAGAACGCCTACTTCAACAACGCCCCCGTTGGAGAGATCTTCGCTACCGGCGCCAAGAACCTGAAGCCCGTCTACATGGGGCCGAAGAACCAGGCCGTCCGTACCGAGGTGGAGAACGCCGTCCGCACCGTGGAGCTCGGCCAGCGCAGCCCCGCGGAGGCATGGCAGGACGCGATCACCAAGTCCAAGGCGGCCGCGGCGAAGTAGCGCCCCTGGGGTGTGGGTCGGCTGAGCCCGCCGACCCACACCCCGCTGTTCTTCCACGTTCTTCCGCACCCTTTTGCCGAGGATCACCATGAGCACACACGTCAGTACCCGGCCCGGCCCGGCCCGCGGCCACCCGCAACCCGCGCCGGACAAACGGCCGCCGAAATTCCGGTCGTGGCCGACGACCCTGGACGTCAAGGGCACGCCGTACGCGTACGTGGCCCCGTTCTTCCTGCTGTTCGCGGTGTTCGGGGTCTACCCGCTCCTCTACACCGCCTGGGTCTCGCTGCACGACTGGGACCTGCTGAGCGCCGAGCGACCGTTCATCGGGCTCGACAACTACAACTCGGTGCTGAGCGACCCGGACTTCTGGAACTCCGTGGTCAACACCCTCGGCATCTTCCTGCTCTCGACGATCCCCCAGCTGCTGCTCGCGCTGTGGATCGCCAACCTGCTCAACCGCGGGCTGCGGACGCGCACGGTGTTCCGGATGGGCATCCTCGTCCCGAACATCACCTCGACCGCCGCCGTGGCGATCGTGTTCGGCCAGCTGTTCAGCACCGAGTTCGGCCTGATCAACTGGCTGCTCGGGCTCGTCGGCCTCGGCCCGATCGACTGGCACACCAACCAGTTCGCCGCGTGGACCGCCATCTCGACGATGGTGGACTGGCGCTGGACCGGCTACAACGCCCTGATCTTCCTGGCCGCGATGCAGGCCATCCCGAAGGACCTGTACGAGTCGGCCGCCATCGACGGGGCGCGCCCCGTGCGCCAGTTCTGGTCGATCACGGTGCCGCTGCTGCGGCCGACCATCCTGTTCTGCGTGGTCGTGTCGACCATCGGCGGGCTGCAGCTGTTCACCGAGCCGCTGCTGTTCAACTCCGGCACCGACTCGATCCGCGGCGGCACCCTGCGACAGTCCCAGACGATCACGATGTACATGTTCGAGAACGCCTTCGCGCCCAACTTCAACTTCGGGTACGGCTCCGCGATCGCCTGGCTGCTGTTCCTGCTCATCATCGCGGTGGCACTGGTGAACGCGGCCCTGATCCGCAGGTTCAGCGGCGGCAGGAAGGGAAGCGACTGACATGGAAAGCAGGCTGTTCAACGCGGGCCGGCTCACGTACCTGACGCTCATCGTCGCGTGCCTGTTGTCGTTCTTCCCGATCTACTGGATGTTCGTCGTCGCCACCAAGTCCAACGACGCCATGGGCGAGGTGCCGCCGCCGGTGCTGCCGGGCGACATGTTCGGCGACAACGCGTCCCGGCTGTTGGAGAACCCGGACGCGAACTTCATCACCGGCCTGGTGAACTCGGCCATCGTGGCCGGCGCGGTCACCCTGTCGGTCGTGCTGTTCTCGGCGCTGGCCGGGTTCGCGTTCGCCAAGCTGCAGTTCCGTGGCCGCAACGGCATGCTGCTGTTCATCATCGCCACCATGGCGGTGCCCACCCAGCTCGGCATCATCCCGCTGTACATCCTCATGACCAAGCTCGGCTGGACCGACCAGTTGCAGGCCGTCATCGTGCCGGCGCTGGTCTCCGCGTTCGGGGTGTTCTTCATGCGCCAGTACGCCGCGTCGGCCGTCCCCGACGAGATGATCGAGGCGGCCCGGGTGGACGGGTGCACGACCACGCGCACCTTCATCAGCGTCGTGCTGCCCACGCTGCGGCCGGCCGCGGCGGTGCTGGGTCTGCTGACCTTCATGGCCACGTGGAACGACTTCATCTGGCCGTACGCGGTGCTGGGCGACCCGGAGAACCCGACGGTGCAGCTGTCGCTGCGCGCCCTGTCCAACGGGTACTACCAGGACATGTCGCAGGTCTTCGCCGGTACGGCCATCGCGACCCTGCCGCTGCTGATCGCCTTCGTGGTGTTCGGGCGGCAGATCATCGGGGGAATCATGGAGGGCGCCGTCAAGAGCTGACGACGTCGCCGTGAGCAGCGGGGCCGGGGAGGTGAGAGCGCTCCCCGGCCCCGTTTGTGTGCGCCGGACACGGTGACAGACCGTAACAGTAAGTAACCCAACATGAAACATTGACGCAATTAGAAGCTTGAAGCTATGGTGCTCGCGACTGAGAGAGCGCTCTCCGAGCCGGCGTTCAGTGCCGACCGTCGTCCCGCTCACAGTCGTGCCGTCCACCACGGACGAGCCGCGGACGCCCGACCCCCTCCCGGGCCCGCCGGCCGTCCGCCTTACCGGGAGTCATCATGGCTTTCACCCGTCATCTCCTGTCCACCCGTAGGGCCCGCTGGCGTGGGCTCGCGGCGATCAGCGCGGTCACGCTGGTCGCGGCGGGCGCCGCCGTCGGCCTCGCCCGCTCCGCCGACGCCGCCACCGTCGGCGCCGGCAGCTACACCACCACCCTGCCGGCCGGCGCGGCGCTGCCGACCGGCTGCGGCTCGCTGTCCACCAACCCCCGGCTGTACGTCACGGCGAACGCGCCGGCCGGGCCGGTGCCCACCAACGACTGGTGGTCGTCGATCCTCTACAAGCGCAACGACTGCGCGTTCGGCGAGCCGCTGCACGCGCACCCGGTCTCCTACGACACGCTCCCCGGCGGCCTCGGCTTCTCATACACCACGACGCCGGCCATCAGCGGCACGGCCACCGGCGTGGGCGAGTTCCACTACCCGTACACGCAGGACATCCTCGTCGGGGTCGCGGGTCTCGCCTCCCCCGACGTCAAGGTGGACGGGTGGAGCGACTGGACCGTCACGCCGTACTGGTCGGACGGGACCCGGACGCTGAAGGCGACCGTCGGGCACGGCCTGCCGTTCGCGTACTTCCAGGCCACCGGCGGCAACGCGCAGATCACCGTGTCGGGCACGCCGTCGGTGTGGTCGAACTCGGGCACCCAGATCGGCTTCACCGCGGGCGGCCACGACTACGTGGCGTACGCGCCGAGCGGCGCGACGTGGACGGTCAGCGGCTCGGCGATCACGTCCACGCTGGCCGGCAAGGGGTACTTCTCGGTCGCGGTCCTGCCGTCGGGCTCGGACCGGGCGGCGCTGGCCTCCGCCTACGGCCAGTACGCCCACGCGCACGTGACCGGGACCCGGGTGTCGTACGCGTACAACCAGGGCGCCAGCACGGTCACCACGACGTACGCGTTCACCACGACCGCCCGCGAGGGCAGCGCGACGGGGACGGTCGTGGCGCTCTACCCGCACCAGGCCAACGCGCTGTCCGGCGCCACCCCGATCTCGCCGACGTACGTGTCGGCGCGCGGTGCCATGAAGATCCTCACCGGGGTCGGCCAGTTCCAGACCGTCATGAGGTTCCACGGCGTACTGCCCGAGGTGCCGGCCGTCGGCGACAGCTCCGGCTCGGATTTCACGACGCTGACCAACTACCTGAACGCCGAGCAGGCCAACCCGACCGACTTCCGGGGCGACGACACGTACTGGAACGGCAAGGGACTCGGCCGGGCCGCGCGCCTGGCCGAGATCGCCGACCAGGTCGGCAACACGGCGGTGCGGGACTCGGCGCTGGCCGCGATCAAGACCCGGCTCACCGACTGGCTCACCGCCGGCTCGGGCGAGGCGACGCACCTGTTCTACTACAACTCCAGCTGGGGCACGCTGATCGGCTACCCGGCGTCGTACGGCTCCGACCAGGAGCTCAACGACCACCACTTCCACTACGGGTACTTCATCGCGGCGGCGGCGACGCTGGCCAAGTTCGACCCGACGTGGGCGGCGTCGTCGCAGTACGGCGGGATGATCGACCTGCTCATCCGCGACGCCAACAACTACGACCGCTCCGACACCCGGTTCCCGTACCTGCGTGACTTCGACATCTACGCCGGTCACGACTGGGCCTCCGGGC
Organism: Luedemannella flava; assembly: GCF_039528515.1. Lineage (NCBI taxonomy): Bacteria > Bacillati > Actinomycetota > Actinomycetes > Micromonosporales > Micromonosporaceae > Luedemannella > Luedemannella flava. The sequence continues at coordinate 10,393 of NZ_BAAALT010000186.1, read as the reverse complement.
ACGGCGCGTTCGGCGCGGGCAACAACCAGGAGTCCTCGTCCGAGGGGATGAACTTCGCCAACGCCCTGATCCAGTGGGGCCAGGCGACCGGCAACAGCGCGGTCCGCGACGCCGGCATCTTCCTCTACACGACGCAGGCCGCGGCGATCCAGGAGTACTGGTTCGACGTGCGCAACCAGAACTTCCCGTCGGCCTTCGGGCACAACACGGTCGGCATGGTCTGGGGCGACGGCGGCGCGTACGCCACCTGGTTCTCCGCCGAGCCGGAGATGATCCAGGGCATCAACATGCTGCCGATCACGGGCGGGCACTTCTACCTCGGCTACACCCCGTCGTACGTGCTGACCAACTACAACGAGCTGGTCACCAACAACGGCGGCGCGCCGACCGTGTGGCAGGACATCATCGGCGAGTTCCGGGCGCTCGGCGACGGGGACGCGGCGCTGAGCGCGTTCCGCGCCAATCCCTCGTTCACCTCGGAGGAGGGCGAGACGAAGGCGCACACGTTCCACTGGATCCGCAACCTCGCGGCGCTCGGCACGGTGGACACGTCGGTGACCGCGAACCACCCGCTGGCCGCGGTGTTCAGCAAGAACGGCGCCCGCACGTACGTCGCGTCGAACATCAGCGGCTCGGCGCTCACGGTGACGTTCTCCAACGGGACCACCCTGTCCGTTCCGGCAGGCCGAACGGTGACCTCAGGGGCGTACACCTGGAGTGGTGGCAACGCTGGTGGCGGGACCAACCCGACCACCGGTGCCCCCACGACGTCGACCCGCCCCACCACGGCAGCGCCGACCACGGCCGTCACCACCACGAGGACGACCACCACGCGGCCGCCGACCTCGGCGCCGGTCACGACGACCGCGGCCGGCCGCGACGCCTACGCCACCATCCAGGCGGAGAGCTTCAACGCGCAGTCCGGCGTGGTGCTGGAGAACACCAGCGACACGGGCGGCGGGCAGAACATCGCCTACCTCGCCAACGGTGACTGGGTCCGGTTCGACAACGTCAACTTCGGCGCGACCACGCCGCGGACGTTCTCGGCCCGGGTGGCCTCCGGCGCGGCCGGCGGCATCAGCGGCCTCGTCGAGGTCCGCCTCGACAGTGTCAGCAACGCGCCGATCGGCAGCTTCGCCATCGCCAACACCGGCGGCTGGCAGAGCTGGCGGACCGTGCCGGGCAACGTCTCGGCGGTGACCGGCACGCACACGGTGTTCCTGCGGTTCACCAGCGGCCAGCCGGCCGACTTCGTGAACCTCAACTGGTTCACCTTCGCGCGGTAGTCGCACCACTTCGCGTCGCCCGCCCGACGGCCGGGGCCGTCGGGCGGGCGACGCATGTATGTCGTCCCCTCCGCTGTTGCCACCGGAGTTCAGCAGCGGTTCCACAGCGTTGCATCGCCGCCGCGACGCCGTATCTCAGGCCGCCGCGGACAGCTCGTTGTAGGCGGCGGCGCGGTCCTGGCCCGACAGGTCGGCGATCGCGTCCATGATCTGGTCGGTGGCGGCGCGGCGGGCGGCACCCGCGCTCACGCCCGGCGCGGGCGCGAAGGTCAGCGGCGCGCCGAAGCGCACCGTCACCTTCCCGAGCCGGGGCAGGCGAGAGCCGACGGGCTGGATCCGGTCTGTGCCGAGCACCGCGACCGGCACGACGGGCGCGCCGGAGGCGATCGCCAGGTGCGCGACGCCGGTGCGGCCCCGGTACAGGCGACCGTCGCGGGAGCGGGTGCCCTCCGGGTGGATGCCGAACGCCATGCCGTCGTTGAGGACCGCGAGCGCCAGGTCGAGCGAGTCGGCGGCCGCCCGGGCGGCGCCGCGCTCCACCGGGATCGCGGCGAGCCCGGTCAGCAGCGAACGGACGAACCAGCCCTTGATCCCGCGCTGGCGGAAGTACTCCGCTTTGGCCAGGAACGCGACCGGGCGCGGGGCGACGAGCGGGATGACGACGCTGTCCAGGGCCGAGATGTGGTTCGCGGCCAGGATCACCGGCCCGGTGCGCGGCACGTTGGTCCGTCCTTCGATGGTCGGCCGGTAGCCCAGCCGGAACAGCGGCGCGAGGACCAGCCGGACCGTCGCCTGCATGATCATGAACTGCCTCCCAGGTGCGCTGTCACGGCCGCGTCGAGCAACGGTTCGAGGTCGTCGGAGTCCAGCACCATCTGCAGGCTCCCCCACTGCCCCAGCTGGGCGATGCCGTGCAGGTTCGCCCACAGGGCCCCGGCCACGACCGCCGGTCGCGCGACGTCGGGGCGCGCGGCAGCGACCAGATCGACGAGTACGCGAAACAGCGGCCGGCTGGTCTCGCGCAGCCCGACGTCGTTGCCGCGCAGCACCTCGTGGCGGAACATCAGCTCGAACATGCCCCTGTTCCCGCGGGCGAAGTCGAGGTAGAGCCGGGCCAGGGCGGTGACCCGCGCGCGGGGCGGGGCGTGCGGCTCGAGCGCGGCGATCCGCGCGGCGAGTCCGCGGTAGCCCTCGGCGGCGATGGCGGCGAGCAGCGACAGGTGCGTCGGAAAGTACCGCCGCGGGGCGCCGTGCGACACCCCGGCCCGGCGGGCGATCTCCCGCAGCGACAGGGCCCCGGTCCCCTCGCGGGTCACGAGGTCGACGCCGACCTCGACGAGGCGGGCACGGAGATCAGGCATAGACACTGTCTACCAGCGCGCCGTAGACACCGTCTACCAACTCTCAAGTTGTACAACCTCTAAGTTGTATGTAGGGTCATCGGCGTGGCGACCGATGAACTGACCGAGGTGTTCGCGGCCCTGGCCGACCCGACCCGGCGGGCGATCCTGGAGCGGCTCGCGCGCGGCGACGCGACCGTCAACCAGCTCGCGGAGCCGTTCGCGCTGACCCAACAGGCGGTGTCCAAGCACCTCAAGGTGCTCGAGAAGGCCAGACTGATCTCACGGACCAGGGCGGGCCGGTCGCGCCCGTGCGCGCTGGACGCGGTCCGGCTCGACGAGGCGGCGGCGTGGATCGCCGAACACCGCCGCGTCTGGGCCGACCGCTACGACCGCCTCGACGCGCACCTGACGGCACTACGGGGAGACTCATGAGCGAGCTGACCTACGTGCGGGTCCACGAAGCGTCGCCCGAGCTGCTGTTCGACTGCCTGACGACGCCGTCGCACCTGGCCCACTTCTGGGGTCCGAAGGGGATGGTCACGCCGGTGGCGAACATCGTCGTCGACCTGCGGGTCGGCGGCGCGTTCGAGACCACGATGGTCAACGAGTCCGACGGCAGCACCCACACCATGCGCGCGACGTACGCAGAGATCCGCCGGCCCGACCGGCTCGTCTGGGTCGAACCCGACGTGCAGGGCGGGATGGTCACCACCGTCACCCTCACCGACCTGGGCGACGGCCGCACCGAGGTGGTCACCCACCAGACCAACGTCCCCGCCGCGTACCTGAGCGCGCAGGCGCGCGCCGGCTTCGAGACCAGCCTCGACCGCTTCGACGCCCACCTGGCCACGATCACCCGCTGAGGAGCCCGCCATGCCCACCGTCACCTCCGCCGACGGCACCCCCATCGCGTACGACGTCGTCGGCTCCGGCCCGGCCGTCGTCCTCGTCGACGGGGCCATGTGCCACCGCTCCGGCGCCCCGATGCTCCCCCTCTCGCACCTGCTCAAACCCCACTTCACGGTGTACTCCTACGACCGGCGCGGCCGGGGCGGCAGCGGCGACACCGCCCCCTACGCCGTCGCCCGCGAGGTCGAGGACCTGGCCGCGATCGTCACCGCCGCCGGCGGTTGCGCGCACGCGTTCGGCATGTCCTCGGGCGGGGCGCTCATCCTCGCGGGGACCGCCGCCGGCGTGCCGCTCACCCGGTTGGCGCTGTACGAGCCACCGTTCCTCACCGCCGTCGACCCGGACGCGGGGCAGCGCAAGAAGGAGTTCGGCGAGCGGCTGCGCGACCTGCTCGACGCCGGGCGGGCCGGCGACGCGGTGGCGCTGTTCATGACGTACGTCGGCGTGCCCGCCGCGATGGTCGAGGGTATGCGCGGGCAACCGTTCTGGCCGGCGTTCGAGGCGATCGGCCCGACCCTGGCCTACGACGACGCCGTGCTCGGCGACGGCCGCGTCCCCGCCGACGCGGCGCGGGTGACCGTCCCGACGCTGGTGCTCGGCGGTGGGGCGAGTCCCGAGGCGCTGCAGGCGGCGGCCCGCGCGGCGGCGGACGCGGTCCCGGGCGCGACGCACCGCACCCTCCCCGACCAGACCCACGACGTCGCGGTCGACGCCCTGGCGCCCGTACTCACGGAGTTCTTCTCCTGATTGCTGCGGGTTGGCGCGGCGGGCGGTGGGGTACAAGGCAGCCATGCGGATCGGCAATGTGGACGTGCGGCCGCTCGGCGGCGGGCCGGGCTGCCTGGTGATGATTCTCGTGTCGGTGCTGCTGTCCGTCGCGCTGACGGTCGGGCTCAACCTGCTGTTCCGCTGACGTCGGGCTTGCGGCACGGCGCTTCGTGGAGGTTGTCCTCGATGCGTTGCAACGCCTCGAGGGCCGCGCGGCGGTCGGCCTCCGGCATGTCGCCGACGGTCAGGCGTTCCAGGTCCGCCCAGAGGCGCTCGACCTTCTCGCGCAGCACGAGGCTCGCCGGGGTCGGTTCGACGCGGGTGACCCGGCCGTCCTCCGGGTCGGGGACGCGGCGGACGTAGCCGGCGCGCTCGAGGCGCTGCACGGTGCGGGTCATGCTGGCGGAGTCGGTGCCGAACTCGGCGGCGAGGTCCGCCTGCCGTTGCGGGCCGTTGTCCCAGAGCTGCATCATGAGCAGCTCCTGGCCGGGGTGCAGGCCGACCTCGCGGAACAGGTGGCCGGCGACCGCGTGGTGGCACTTGGCGATGCGGAAGATGGTGTGGCTGATCGGCCCGAACCGGGCCGCGCACGGCTCCCGGCCGCACTCGTCCCCGGAACCCTCCATCTTTGCGAGCTTACCTGTCTCGGTCATCGTGTTACCTATCACAGTAGGAACAGGCAATAGACGGACCGCCGGGGACATTTAGCTGTTCGGAACAGCTAGTTGTCTTCCGGACGAGGAGTCCCGCCAATGACCACTGCATTCGATCAGGTAACCGTCGGTCGGTACACCGCCCGCAACCGGATCGTGATGGCCCCGATGACGCGCAGCCGCGCGAACGGGCTGGACGGCACCGCCACCGACCTCATGGCGACCTACTACGCCCAGCGCGCGGGCGCGGGTCTGATCATCACCGAGGGCACCCAGCCCTCCGCCCTGGGCCAGGGCTACGCGGACACGCCGGGCCTGCACACGCCGGAGCAGATCGCCGCGTGGCAGAAGGTCACCGCCGCCGTGCACGAGGGCGGCGGGCTCATCTTCGCCCAGCTCATGCACGTCGGCCGGATCGGCCACCCCGACCAGACCGGCCACCACCCGGTGGGCGTCTCGCCGGTCGCCGCCGCGGGCACCATCCACACCAAGGACGGGCCGCGTGAGCTGCCCACCCCGCTTCCGCTCGACGAGGACGGCATCCGGGCCACGATCGTCGACTTCGCGGCGGCCGCCCGCAACGCCATCGAGGCCGGCTTCGACGGCGTGGAACTGCACGGCGCCAACGGGTACCTGGCGCACCAGTTCCTGGCGACCAACACGAACCTCCGCGAGGACGGCTGGGGCGGCGACGTGGCCGGGCGCATCCGGTTCACCGTCGAGGTCGCCTCGGCCATGGCGGACGCGATCGGCGCCGACCGGGTCGGCGTGCGGATCTCGCCCGCGAACCCGTACAACGACATCGTCGAGGAGGGCCACCGCGACACCTACCTCGCGCTCGTCGACGCGCTCAACCCGCTCGGGCTGGCGTACCTGCACCTGTCCGAGACGACCGACCCGGAGTTCACCCCGATCCTGCGCGCGCGCTGGCGCTCGACGCTGATCCTCAACCCGGCCACGCCGGACGGCTACACCGGCCCGGACGCGCTCGGGCTCGTCGACAGCGGTGCCACCGACCTGGTCTCCTACGCGGCGCTGTTCATCTCGAACCCGGACCTGCCGGAGCGGCTGCGGGCCGGCGGCCCGTTCACCCCGCCCGACTACAGCAAGGCGTTCGGCGGCGACCACACCGGCTACACCGACTACCCGACGCTGGCCGAGACCCGCTGATCCGATCTCGCCGGCCCGGAGGTTTCTCCGGGCCGGCGACTGGGGGTAACGCCGGGGACGTTCCCCGATGCCGGTGGGGCCGCCGGTGGCGCACCGTTGAGGCACGCCGATGAAAGGGAGCGCAGCAGAGATGAACGACGTGTACTCGACCATGCGGAGCAAGGGCCTGGTGCGTCCCCGCCAGGAGCGGGTGCTCGCCGGCGTCGTCGCCGGACTCGGCCGGCGGTTCGGCATCGACCCGTGGCCCGCCCGGCTGCTGTTCGTGCTGATCCTCATGGTCATCCCGGGCAGCCAGATCCTGATCTACCCGATCCTGTGGATCCTCATGCCGAACGAGGAGACGGTGGCCCCGGCCGCGGTCTACCCGACGGCCCCGACCGCGTAACGGGTCACAGCCTGGGGAACACGGTGGGCGACTCGTTGACGTCCACCGCCAGGCTGGCCTCGCCGACGATGAGCGGGTCCGGCGTTCCGACGACCTCCGGATCCTTGTCGTCGTAGGTGAAGCGGCTGAGCACGTACCGCATCGCCTCGACCCGGGCCCGCTTCTTGTCGTTGCTCTTCACGACCGTCCACGGCGCGTCGGCAGTGTCGGTGTAGAAGAACATCGCCTGCTTGGCCTCGGTGTACTCGTTCCACTTCTCCAGCGACGCGAGGTCCATCGGGGACAGTTTCCACTGCCGGACCGGGTCGACCTGGCGGATCGTGAACCGGGTGCGCTGCTCGCCGTGCGACACGGAGAACCAGAACTTCACCAGGTGGATGCCCGAGCGCACCCACATCCGCTCGATCTCGGGCGCCTGGCGCATGAACTCCAGGTACTCCTGACGGGTGCAGAAGCCCATGACCCGTTCGACGCCGGCCCGGTTGTACCAGGACCGGTCGAACAGCACGATCTCCCCGGCGGCGGGCAGGTGCCGCACGTAGCGCTGGAAGTACCACTGGGTGGCCTCGCGCTCGCTGGGCTTCTCCAGGGCGACGACCCGGGCGCCGCGCGGGTTGAGGTGCTCCATGAACCGCTTGATCGTGCCGCCCTTGCCGGCCGCGTCCCGGCCCTCGAACACGATCATGAGGCGCTCGCCGCTGGCCCGGACCCACTTCTGCAACTTCAGCAACTCGATCTGCAGCAGTCGCTTCTGCCGCTCGTACTCGTCGCGGGGCAGGCGTTCGTCGTAGGGGTAGCTCTCGCGCCACGTGTCGACCTCGCCGCCGTCGGCGCGCAGCAGCACGGGATCGTCGTCGTCCGCGTCGACGACCTGGTAACCCTCCAGGTCACGGGGCAGCACACCGTCGAGGTCCATCCCCGGTGTATACCCACGGTTGATCGCCTTCAGACCAACCCCGGGTGTACGCCCGGCAACCCCGCTCAGCAAACCTGAGCTGATGGTCCACTCGCTGATGCTCGCTCACGCGCCGAGGTCGAGGACGGTGTCGGGGTCGAGCACCCGGGCGGCCTCGGTCGCGGCGCACGTGGCGAGGAAGACGTCGCGGCGCTGCGCCTCCAGCACGGCGTGCCCGCCGACCCGCTCGGAGACGACCTCGGTGCGGCGGGCCACGTCGAGGGCGTCCGCGCCGAGCAGCGGGACGACGGCGACCACGTCGGTCTCGGTGACCAGCCGGGTCAGCCGGCCGCGCCCGTCCTCGTCGAGGACGGCGTGCGCGCTGAGCACGCAGGCGGCCGGGACTGCCACCGTGCCGCCGTCCTCGCCGACGACGCTGAGCAGCTCACCCACGGCGACGCCGGTCAGCGTCGCGTAGGCGATGAGGGCGGACGTGTCGAGGACCAGGCGGACCTCGCTCACCGGCGACGGGCCTCGAGGCGGGCGACCGCGTCGCGCATGCGCGCGATGCCGTCATCGGTGATCTCGTAGCCGGCCTCGGCGACCACCCGGCGCACCGAGTCGCGGCGGCGGCGCTGGCGGATCGCCTCGGCGATGTAGGCGGAGGCGTTGTCGACGTTGTCGAGCTCGGCGGCGACGTCGTCGGGGAGGCTGATGCTGATCCGTCGCGTCATACTCTCCACGGTAGGATCGTCGCATAAGATCGTCAAGCGGTGAGGTCGGCCGTCACCCGGCGGGCCGCCTCGGCGGGGTCTCCCCCGGTGTCGTCGAGAAGGTCCTCCACCGACCAGGTCCGGTCGCCCACCGCCAGGGTCAGGCCCGTCTCGCAGCGCGTCCCGTAGAGGGCCACGCCGGTCCGGTCCGCGCTGAGCGCGTCGAAGAGGTCGGCGGCGAAGGCGTCCCGGGCGGCCCGACGAACCGGGTCGCACTCGCGCAGCGCCTCCGCCGCGCTCTGCTCGTCCGGGGCGTACGCCAGGAGGAGCGGCACGAGCGACGCCTCGCCCAGGTAGCCCGCCGCCAGCTGGTTGAACACGTCGTACTCCGGGGTCTGCAGCAGCTCGGCCACCAACGGCAGCGCCCGGTGGTCGCGGCGGCGCGCCAGGCCCCGCGCGCCCTCGGCGCGCACGTCCTCGTCCTCGTCGGTCGTGGCCTCCCAGAGCAGGTCGCGGACCATGGCGCCGTCGGCCGAGGTCAGCTGGCCGAGTCCGTAGGTGGCCCATTCCCGCACGCCCACCTCGTTGTCGCGGCACAGCCGCAGCAGCGCGGCGAGCCCGTCGGCATCGTCGTCGTCGCGCACCCAGGGCAGCATGCTCGCGACCATGTACCGCACGTCGGCGTCGTCGTGGCGGGCCAGCTCGACCAGCAGCGGCACGGCGCGGCGGTCCCCGGTCTGGCCGAGCGCCCGCACCATCGCCCACAGGACGTCCGGGTGGATCTCCGTGGGCTCCAGCGCGAGGACCGCGGTGGCCGCGTCGGCGCGCAGGGCCGGATGCTGGTTCGCGACGGCGCCGAGCAGGTCGCAGGCGGTCTTGCGGACGACGGGGTCGGCGTCGCGGGTGGCCGCCGCGCCGACCCGCAGCGCCTCCGGCCCCGCCCCGGCGGCATCCCGCAGGTCCTCGATCAGGCGCCCGTACTCCTCGAGGGTGGCCACCGCCCGCGCGGCCGCGACGGCCGCCGCGAAGCGCTCCTCCATCGTCATGGTCGGATCATGCCAGGCGCCCGGGCGAACCCGGGTTCACCTCGCACCGGTCAGCCGACCCGCGTCTCGAGCGTGATCTCGTCGCGGATCGGGATGCCGTACGCCCCGATCTCCGGGATGGTCGGCTTGAGCGCGCGGGCCGCGGCCACGGCGCCCGGCGCGACCGCGCTGATCCGCAGGCCGCGCCGCTGGTAGAAGCGGAGCGCGTCCACGTTGTCGTTGGTGGTGACCAGCCAGGCCCGGGCGCACCCGAGGTCGACGGCGACGTCGCGGGCGGCGCGCAGCAGCGCCGTGCCGTTGCCCTGGCCGGCCGGCACCGCGTCCAGGGTGACCACCTCCAGGCCGTCGGCGTCCAGGTGATAGGTGAGTACGCCGCACAGCTGCCCGTCGCGGACCGCGACCAGCGCGGGCAGCGTCGCCGCGTCGTAGAGCCTGCCGTGCGCGGCGACGGCCGTGCCGCCCCAGGAGGCGGTGAGCAGCGCGGCCACCGCGTCGCGGTCGGTCTCCCCGGCGGGCCGGACGAGCGGCACGCGCTCAGCCCTTGCCGATGCGGTAGCGGAGGTGGGTCGCGTGCGGCGACTCGACGACCCGGACGACCTCCAGCCGCCGGACGTGGTCGCCGATCTGCTCGAACAGGCGCCGACCGGCGCCCATGAGCACGGGCGCGACGTGCAGCGCGAGCTCGTCGACGAGCCCGGCGGCCAGGTACTGCTGGACCGCCCGCGCCCCGCCGCCGATCACGACGGCCCGCTCGCCCGCCGCCTCGCGCGCCTGCTCCAGCGCCGCGTGGATGCCGTCGGTCACGAACGTGTACGACGAGGTGCCCACCTCGCGCCGCGGGTGCGGGCGCGACGTCAGCACGAACACCGGCTGCGGGAACGCGGCCTCATCGCCCCAACCGTCCACCACGTCGTACATCCGCCGGCCGACGATCACCGCGCCGTACTCGGTGTGCATGGCGTCGATCGCCTCGCGGTCGGGGCCGGTCGGGTCGAACATGGGACCCTGCGCGTACGTCCACGGGCCGCCCATCACCCAGTCGTGGATCGCCTCGCCGCCCTCCCCGAGGCCCCTGCCGAGCCCGTCGTTGCGACCCGCGACGAACCCGTCCACCGACATCGTGATGTCCGCGACCACCAGCCCGGTCATGCCCGCTCCCCTCGTCGTCGATCAGGACCGTCCCACCCTAGATGATTGAGTCCGAAGTTCGGGCTGGTCAGTGGTC
>NZ_BAAALT010000185.1:0-8048 GCF_039528515.1 Luedemannella flava | reverse complement strand
GGTCGGCGGCCGTGGCCGCGGCGGCGCGCAGCACGGCCACGACCCACGCGTCGCCGCGCTGCGGGACCTGCAGCAGGTGCGCCGCGACCCGCTCGGCCGGCGCGTGCCCGGCGTGCAGGATCTTCGCGGCCCGCTCGTGCTGCAGCTGGCGCTGGCCGGGCGGCAGGTCCCGGTATACCGCGTCGGCGACGAGCGGGTGGACGAACCCCAGCGGGTACTCGTCGCGGAGCACCTCCGCCTTCGCCAGAGTGGCCACAACCGCGGCGGTCCGCTCCTCGTCCAGGCCGGCGAGCGCCGCGACGGCCAGCACCGTGGCGCCGCCGCCCACCACCGCGATGGCCCGCGCCACGGCCGTCGCGGCCTGCGGCATCCGGCCCAGGCGCATGAGGATCAGGCTGGACACGGCCCGCGACCCGATCGCGGTGACGACGTGGGCGTGCGAGGAGTCGGGCCGCACCGACTCCGCCTGCAGCGCGCGCAGCAGCTGGCGCAGCAGCAGCGGGTTGCCCGACGTGGTGCGGAAGCACGCCGCGACGAACGACTGGTCGGCGTCGGCGCCCAGTCGCGCGCGGACCAGGTCCGCGACGCCGGCCGCGCTCAGCGGGCCGGGCCGCACGGCGACGGTCGCCGGGTCGTGCGCGAGCTCCGCGAGCAGCGGGGCGTCCGCGTGCTCCTCGCCGGTGCGCAGCGTGGCGACCACGATGATGGGCAGCCCTTCGACCCGACGCACCAGGTACGCCAGGAACCGCAGCGAACCGCTGTCGCACCACTGCACGTCGTCGACCGCGAGCAGCAGCGGCTCGCGCGCGGACAGGTTGGCGGCCAGCCAGTACAGGCCGTGCAGGGCGGCGAGGGTGTTGTCCGAGCGGGACGGGCCGGCGCCCGCGGCGACGTCGAAGACCGGGGCGGCCGACGCGGCGGCGCCGGTCATGACGTGTCCGGCCAGCACCGGGTCGGCCACCGCCGGCTCGAAGAGCTGGCGCACGGCGCCGAAGCCGTACTCCTTCTCCAGCTGGCTGCCCCGGGCGGTGAGGACGCGCACGCCGTCGGCCGCCGCGAGCCGCCGCGCCTCGGCCAGCAGCCGCGACTTGCCGATCCCCGCCGGCCCTTCGACCAGGACGAGCCGGCCCTGCCCGGCCTGCGCGTCGGCCACGCAGGCCCGCAGCTCGGCCATCTCGGGCCCCCGGTCGACGAGCGCGTCCCCGCCGTCGGTTGGCGCGACCAGTGGAGCTGCTGACGCGGCGCGCGGAACCGACGCAACCAGTGGGCCGGACGCGCCAAGGCCCGACACTACAAGGCCCGTCGCGGCCGGCGGGCCGGACGCGGTCGGTAGGCCCGGTGCGGCGGGTTGGCCCGGCAGTGCCTCGATCGGCGCGACGCGGGCGGTGGGCAGCCGTGCCGGCGTCGGCGGGGCGAGCGTGGGGGACTGGGCGAGGACCTCGGCCTCCAGCTCGCGCAGGGCCGGGCCGGGGTCGACGCCCAGCTCGTCGGCGAGCAGCTCCCGCGCGCGGCGCAGCGCGGCGAGGGCGTCGGCCTGGCGGTTGGCCCGGTACAGCGCGAGGACCAGCAGTCGCCACCGCTCCTCGCGCAGCGGCTGCTCGCCGACGAGCCGCTCGATCTCCGGGACGAGCACGGCGCTCTGCCCGCACGCCAGCCGGGCGGCCAGCAGCTGCTCGCGGGCCACCTCGCGCAGCTCGCTCAGCCGGCCGACCTCGGCCTGCGCCCACCGCTGGTCGGCGTACTCGGCCAGGGCCGGGCCCCGCCACAGGTCCAGCGCGTCGGTGAGGATCGCCGCGGCGTCGACCGGGTCGTGCGCGGCGGCGCGCTGCAGGTCGGCCTCGAAGCGCCAGGCGTCCACGGCGTCGTCGGGCACGCGCAGGGCGTAGCCCGGGCCGACGCTGACGATCACCGTGCCGCGCGAGCGGGCGGTGCGGCCCGGTTCGAGGTGGCGGCGCAGGTGCGACACGAAGGCCTGCAGGGCCCCGGTCGCGGTCGGTGGCGCCTCCTCGCCCCACAGGTCGTGGACGAGCCGGTCGGCGGCGACCGCGTCGCCGCGGGCCAGCACGAGCAGGGCGAGCACGGAGCGCTGCCGGCGGCCGCCCAGGTCGAGGGGCTGCCCGTCGCGGGCCGCGCTCACCTCGCCGAGGACGCTGATGCGCAGAGCGGACCCGTTGTCCCCGGCCACAGACATCCCTCCGACCGGCCACTCGGGCGCCGGTGTCGGCCGAGCATAAAGGAATTCCGGCAGGCGCCCGGTCAGCGAATCGACAGGTTTGTTGGCCGAACGGCCGGCGGCTACCCCGGCGCTGCCGCGACCAGCGTGAGCATGTGGGCGATCTGGGCCTCGGCCGCCGTACGCAGGCGCTCGGCGAGCTGCCGGGCGCCCGGGTCGGCGCCGCCGGCCAGCTCGACGTTGGCCAGGTCGACCGCGTTGTGCTGGTAGCCGATGAGCAGGTTGAGGAAGGCCCGGTCGAACGCCGCGCCGCGCAGCGGCCGCAGCGGCGCCAGGTCGGTCGGGCCGAGCGTGTGCACGCCGCCGTGACCCGCGTGCGCGGCCGGGTCCGGGTCCATGGTCGTCGGGTGTCCCCAGGCGCGCAGCCAGCCCGCCATCGTCTCGACGTCGGTCGCCTGCGTCGCGGCGATCGCGGCGGCGAGCAGCTTCACGTCGTCGCCGGCCCGGGTGGACGCGAGCGACAGCAGCTCCACCGCGTCCCGGTCCACCGCGATCATCATCTGCAGGAACATCACGTCGGCGGCGTTGGGCGCGCCCGTCGCGACGGACGTCGTCGGGCCGGCGGACGGCGGGATGTTCCCGGAGCAGCCGGCCAACAGCGCGCCGAGGGCCTGCGCGCCGAGCGGGCCGGCGAGTCGTCGTATCACCTTGCTCCTCCTCGTACCCGCGAAGATTGGTGGCGGGTCCGCCGACGCGGACCCGCCACCGGAGGTCACAGGCGCAACCACAGGGCCGGTACGTTGGGCGGCTCCCAACCGGCGAGCGCCGTGTGGGCCTGCCGGCACTGGTAGGTCACGCCGGCGTAGGTGACCCGGTCACCGACCCGGTAGGCGACGCCCGCCGCCCACGTCGTGCCGCCCGCGGGTGTGGTCGCCGGCGCGCTCGTCGCCGGCCTCGTGGTGACCGTGGCCGTCGTGGCGGGCGGGCTCGTGGCCGGTGCCGTCGTGGTCGGCGCCGTCGTTGTCGGGGTGCCGCCGCCGGCCTGCACGTCGACGCACGAGTAGAACGCGTTGGGGGTGTCCGCGATGTTCCATACGGCGAGGATGAGCAGGCGCCCGGTGCGGCCGCCGAGGCTGACCGTGTGCGAGACGGTCGCCTCGGGCTGGCGGCCGCCGCCGTCGACGACGCCGATGCGCGTGTCGCCGATGAAGTACTCGAAGGTGCTGGTCGCGTGCCGGGCCGTGAAGACCCAGTTGAACGTCACCGTGTTGCCCACCGACGTGGCGGGCCAGGGCAGGGCGGCATTGTCGAGCTGCGCGAACCGGGGGAGGCCGGCACTGCAGCTGCGCAGGCCCTTCGGGCCCTCGACGCTCTGCGGTTCGTAGACGATCTCGCCGCAGTTCGCGACGCGGCCGGTGGCGCACATGGCCTGCCGGCTGGGTGGCGCGGACACGTAGCCGTGCGCCTGCACGGGCACGGCGATGAGGAGGGAGGCGGCGACGGCGGCGACCGTCAACGCCGGGAGCAGGATCCGTCTGCGCATGTCGTACTCCTGGAGGGGGTCGGAGATGACAGCTGTCGATCGGAGCCCAAGTTAGTGTAAATATTCCTAACTGTAAAGACTCTTAGCTGTGCCGCTGGCGCGCAACGTCCGGTCCTTGGCGCGGATTGTCATGGACGTACGTGCATGTACGGGGCCACAGTTCAGGCCTGACTACCGGAAAGGGGAGGGCCTTGAACCTGGGACGCAGCAGGGTATGGCAGCGTACGGCGGCGGCCGCGCTCGCTACCGTGACCGCCCTGGCGGGCGTGGTGTTCACCGCCAGTCCGGCCCACGCCGCGGCCACGTACTACACGTGGACCAACGGCGTGAACGTTCGGTACAACGGCGGGAACCCACCCGCTTGCTTCGCCTATCCGGGCCCCTACAACTGCCCCAGCATCGTCGGCCAGGTGCACAGCTGGGAACCCATCACGGTGCACTGCCAGAAGATCGGTGAGGTCATCGGGGGCAACCCGTACTGGTTGTGGGTCATGACGCCGAAGCACTGGGGCTTCATGTCCAGCTACTACATCAACTATCCGTACAACCGCCTTCCCGATGTGCCCGACTGTTGAGGCGTGGGCTCGGCGTGCGTCAGCGTTGTCGTGTCGGGGTAGGTCGTTCGGCACGGCTGGGAGCGTCGCGGTCGATGCGTAGCTCGCGCTCCAGTTCCGCGACCAGCTCGCGCAGGTCGTCCAGGCGCTGGCTGATCATGATGCGGTCGATGTCGTCGGGGACGCCGTCGTGGTCCTCGTCGGTGCCGAGGCTCTCGGTCATCTCCAGCCGACGGGCCTCCTCCATCGAGTTCACGATGACCGCGATCAGGATGTTGAGCAGGAGGTTCACCGTCACGATGACGTAGCTGACGTAGTACAGCAGCGTCCACGGGGACAGCGCGAGGCCCTGCTCGATGAGATCGGGCAGGGTCTCCAACGACAACAACACGAACAACGTGAGTACGGCCCGACCGAGCGTCCCGTAGTCGTCCGGCTGGTGCTCGGCGAAGATGAGCCAGCCCGCCATGCCGTAGACGTAGAGGGTGACGGCCGCCAGCGCGAGGAACCCCGTGACACCGGGCAGGCTGCGCAGCAGCGCGGTGACGATCGTGCGCAGGCCGGGGGAGAAGCGCACCAGCCGCAGCACCCGCGCGATCCGGATGATCCGCAGGATCGCCGAGTCGCCGTGCAGGCCGGGCAGGAACGCGGCCGCGATCACGACGAAGTCGAAGATGTTCCACCCGTGCCTGAAGAAGTCCTGCGGCCGCCTGCCGTAGGCGAGCACGCGGAGCCCTATCTCCACGACGAAGAGGACCCGGAAGACCCACTCGACGATGCGCAGCAGCGGTGCGGCCGTGCCGAGGTGCGGGTACGTCTCGATGCCGAGCACCACGGCGTTCAGGCCGATCAGCACGATGATGGCGACATCGAACGGCCGCGACTCGGTGACCCGCGCGGCCCAGGCGGCCGCCCCCGGTTGCCTCACCCCGTAGCCTCCCGCGCCACCCACTATGGACAGTCGTCACCACCCCGCCGCGCGGTCGGCATGTTACCCGCCCCGCGTCGCGGTCCCCGCCACGGACCCATGCCGAGGTTGTTGGCCTTGCGTGCGGAATGACGGCCCGGAGTTCCACACGTAATTGGCCTTTCCTCGGCGGACGCGCCTCATGGCGGGGCCGTGCGGGGGAGCAGGCTGTCGAGGAGCAGGGCGATGGCGCGTTGTGCCAGTACCAGGTGGTTGGGGTTGTCGGCCGTGGTGTCGATGACGGCTTCGGCCATGGTGAGGACCAGGGTCAGGTCGGCGGGGCCGAGGTCCGCGCGTACGTGACCCGCCGCCGGGGCCCGGCTCAGCGGCGCCGCGAGCAGCGCGACGACCTGGTCGATGTGACGGCGCTGCTGGTCCGGTGGAAGGCCGCGCAGGGTGTGGACGAGCGGGCGCATCGCCAACTGGGCCTGCAGGACCGTGTCCAGCAGGGACCGGAACGCGGCCGCCTCGTCGGCGCGGGAAGCCGCGAGACGTGCGAACGCGGCGATCTGGTCGCTGACGACGGCGAGGACGAGGGCCCGGCGGTCGGGGAAGTGGCGGTAGACGGTGGCCTGACCGACCCGGGCGACGCGGGCCACGCGCTCCAGCGAGATGGGCGTGCGGGGCTGGGCGAGCACCTCGCGCGCGGCGTTGAGGATCGCTTCCCGGTTGCGTAGCGCGTCGCTTCGACGAGGATGCGGCACCCGCGATCGCCCCCAACCGGACGATGTTACTAGTAGGTAACGAGGGTAACACGTACTTCTATCTCTCAATTACTGTTTCTACGCTTTCCGCACCCAAGGCGCCTGGGTCGTCCCCCTCACCCCACGCCGAAAGGACCGCGGACCATGCGTACCCGACTGCTCTCGGCGGCGTGCGTGCTCACCGCCGCCCTCACCGTGCTCCTGCCCGGATCGCCGGCGTCCGCCGCCGCGCCCGTCGACTACGTCGCCCTCGGCGACTCGTACTCGTCGGGCACGGGCGCGCCGCCGTACTCCAGCAACGTGTTCTGCCTGCGCAGCCCGCGCGGGTACCCGCAGCTGTGGGCGAACACGCACGCCGTCTCGTCGTTCCGCTACGTCGCGTGCGGCGGGGCGACCACGGCCAGCATGACCGGCCAGTTCTCCGCGCTCAGCGCCGCCACCGACCTGGTCACGATCACCATCGGCGGCAACGACGTCGGCTTCGCCGACACCATGCTCTCCTGCGTACTGAACACCAGCAGCGCCTGCGTCAGCGCCGTCGACGCCGGCATCGCCAAGGCGAACAACGAGCTGCCCGCCAAGCTCGACGCCACGTACGCGACGATCCGCGACCGGGCGCCGAACGCGACCGTCCTCGTGCTCGGCTACCCGCGGCTCATCGATCCCGGCAGCTCCTGCTACACCGCCACGAAGGTCGCGGCGTTGACGAAGGGCGCCGACGCGCTCAACGCCGTCATCGCCGCGCGCGCGGCCGCGGCCGGGCTCCGGTTCGTCGACGCCAGGGCGCGCTTCGCCGGCCACGGCGCGTGCGCGTCATCGCGCTGGATCAACCAGTTCAGCGCCCTGGCACTGGCGGAGTCGTTCCACCCCAACGCCACCGGCTACGCCCAGGGCTACCTGTACCTGGTCAACACCGTCACGGGCTGACCATCGCGCTTCGGCGCCATAGGGCGGAATCGCGGGGTCGCATTCCGTGTCTATGGCGCCAAAACGGTGCCGTTGAGGTGGTGGTAGCCCGAGCGGACCAGTTCCGTGAGGACCTTCGCGTCGACGTCGGCGAGCCGCTTGACGTACAGGCAGGACTTGCCGATCGAGTGCGGACCCAGCTTGCCGAGCAGGTCGGCGTAGCCGTCGAAGCCCTCCGAGAGGTACACGGTGAGGGCCTGCCTACGCGGGGAGAAGCCCACCGCGGGCCAGTCGCCCTTGCGCCCTGACGCGTA
Source organism: Luedemannella flava (assembly GCF_039528515.1). NCBI lineage: Bacteria > Bacillati > Actinomycetota > Actinomycetes > Micromonosporales > Micromonosporaceae > Luedemannella > Luedemannella flava. The sequence continues at coordinate 887 of NZ_BAAALT010000185.1, read as the reverse complement.
CGTGTAGCGGTAGCTGCCGAACCCCACGATCGCCGTGCCCCACATGACGGGCGTCGCGCCGGTCGCCTTCGTGATGAGCTCGCACAGCGCCCGCGCGTCGGCGCGCCGCGCGGGATCGGCCACGGCGTCAAGGAACTCCGCCACGCTGGCGTCGGTCTTTGTCGTCTTCGGCTCCGCCACGGGGCCAGTCTAGGCGCCGAGCCGGTAGATCCGCGCGGCGTTGCCCGCCCCGACGGCGGCGGCGAGGGCGAGCGCGTCGGCGCGGCTCATCGCGTCGTCGGCCAGCCATCCGCCCAGCAAGCGGCCCAGTGCCCGGCGGAACTGCGCCGCCCCGATCAGGTACAGCTCCGGCAGGCCGTACGCGTCGGAGGAGTAGAGCAGCTTGCCGAACGGGGCCAGCTCCAGGAACTCGCCGAGCACGGCCGGGAACCGGGCGCCCAGGTAGGTGCTGGTCAGGCCCAGGTCCACGGACACGTGCGGAAAGACGTGCGCGAGCCAGCCCGCCGACCGGTGGTAGGGGTAGCAGTGCAGCAGCACCAGCGGCGTGCCCGCGTCCCGGGTCGCCGCGCAGAACGGCTGCAGCAGCGCGGGGTCGCACCGGGCCAGCGTCGCGTCCGGGTCGCCGAACCCGGTGTGCACCTGCACCGGCCGCCCGGCGTCGATGCCGCACCAGAGCAGGAACCGCAGCAGCACCGGGTCGGTGAGCCGGGGCAGCCCGGCCGCCAGCCACCTCCCGGCCGCGTCCGTGACCTCGCGCGCCGTCGGCCGCCGCGGGTCGATGCCGAGCCCGTGCCGGTAGGCCACGATGGACTTGCAGCCCACCGCGCCCCCGTCGACGGCCCGCCCGAGCGCCGCGACCAGCGCGCCCGCGAACCCCGCCGCCGTCG
>NZ_BAAALT010000184.1:0-681 GCF_039528515.1 Luedemannella flava | reverse complement strand
ACCTTGCCCCTATGCAGTAGCTCCACGCCACTGTTCTAGCACACCTCTCGATGGCGCATCCAGGCCGGTCCAGCTCGGCAACGTCACGCTGCGTCAGAATTCGAGCTGCTCCTGTTCAAATGAAGTCGAGGGCACACGTGGGACCTGGTCGGATTCATCGAGAATCTGGACGTAGTCCGGCTCATAGATCCAGAAGAGATGTCCCTCCTTCTCCATTTCGCCTGCTACTTGGACCCGTAATTCATTTTGATGCGCATACATTGCGATCTGATATTGCTCTTCGGTCAGTCTAACCCGAGCCTTCCGCGCTGTTGCGCCCTCTTCAATATTGAGACGGATTAGACGGTCGGGGTCGCCAGATTCGTGACTCAAGAAGGTGACTTCACCGACCAGCACAACGCTCTGTGGCTCAGGGTCGAGCGCTAGTGTCGTTGCAGCCTTAGCCAGTACGGCCGAGTCCGGAGCGTCAAAGGCAACTNATTTGTGGACACTCCAGAATCGCCGCCGGCGCAAAAATCACTAAGGGCCTTCGCGAACTCGTAAGAGATGCCGTCTGAAACGGCCTCCACGAACAATCCAAGATCAGGTTTTGATTTGTATTCGTCTAGGCATGCTCTTGCGGTCACAAGGGCATGCTCAAAAATCGCCATGATGTTCCTGCCGCTCAAGGTTTCGAAATGC
>NZ_BAAALT010000183.1:0-11675 GCF_039528515.1 Luedemannella flava | reverse complement strand
GCTCACATCTGGCGAGGCAGGAGAGGGCCGCGCCCGCCAGAAGTGCACATCTTCCGAGCGTAGGGCGTCGCACCCCCGCCAAAAGTGCACATCTGGCGAGGTGACCGGCGCCCGAACCCACCAGATGTGCACTGTTGCCACCACAGGCGCACCGCCCCTCGCCAGATGCGCACATGTGGCGAGCCCGCAGGCGCCCCAGCCCGCCACATGTGCACACGTGGCGGGTCGCCGCGCGGAAGCGCCCGCTGGGTGTCACATCGGCCCGAGCGCGCCCGGACTACGCCGACGTTGGACCGTTACGCCCGTTACTGCGGGGCGGGATTGCCTGTGTAACGGTCCAAACGCCCGCGTGACGACGCGTTAGAGGACGCCGAGGTAGCGCTGGCGCTCGTAGGGGGTGACGATGCGGCGGTGGTCCTCCCACTCGGCGCGCTTGTTCTTCAGGAAGAAGTCGAAGACGTGCTCGCCGAGGACCTCCGCCACGATCTCCGAGCTGGCCATCACGTCGAGGGCCTCGGAGAGGTTCTGCGGCAGGGCCTCGTAACCCATGGCGCGGCGCTCGGCGTCCGACAGCGACCAGACGTCGTCCTCGGCGCCGGGGGGCAGCTCGTACCCCTCTTCGATGCCCTTGAGGCCGGCGCCCAGCATCACCGCGAAGGCCAGGTAGGGGTTGGTGGCGCTGTCCAGCGAGCGGACCTCGACGCGCGCCGAGTTGGGCTTGCCGTAGGCCGGCACGCGCACCAGCGCCGAGCGGTTGAGGTGTCCCCAGCAGACGTACGCCGGGGACTCGGTGATGCGGTCCGCGATCGCCTGGGGGAACAGCCGCTTGTACGAGTTGACCCACTGGTTGGTGACGGCCGTGTACTCCCGGGCGTGGGTGAGCAGGCCCGCGATGAACGCCTGGCCCACCTTGGACAGCTTCATCGGGTCGGCGGCGTCGTGGAACGCGTTGCGCTCGCCCTCGAACAGCGACAGGTGGGTGTGCATGCCGGAGCCGGGCTGGTCGGTGAACGGCTTGGGCATGAAGGTGGCGTGCACCCCGTGGGAGAGCGCCACCTCCTTCACGACGTGCTTGAACGTCATGATGTTGTCGGCCGTGGTGAGGGCGTCCGCGTACCGCAGGTCGATCTCCTGCTGGCCGGGGGCGACCTCGTGGTGGGAGAACTCCACCGAGATGCCGATGCGCTCGAGGGCGAGCACCGCCTGGCGGCGGAAGTCGCGGGCCACCAGGTGGGTGGTGTGGTCGAAGTAGCCGCCCGCGTCGACCGGGGTCGGCACGCTGCCGTCGGCCGGCACGTCCTGGAGCAGGAAGAACTCGATCTCGGGGTGGGTGTAGAAGGTGAAGCCCTTCTCAGCCGCCTTCGACAGGGCGCGGCGCAGGACATGGCGCGGGTCCGCCCAGGACGGTGAGCCGTCGGGCAGCAGGATGTCGCAGAACATGCGGGCGCTCTCGCCGCTCGCGCCGCCCTCGAACGGGAACACCTGGAACGTGGACGGATCCGGCATGGCGACCATGTCGGACTCATAGACCCGGGCGAAACCTTCAATGGCGGAACCGTCGAAGCCGATGCCCTCCTCGAAGGCGGCCTCCAGTTCGGCCGGTGCCACCGAGACGCTCTTGAGGGTGCCGAGCACGTCGGTGAACCACAGCCGCACGAAGCGGATATCGCGCTCTTCCAGCGTACGGAGCACGAACTCCTGCTGACGGTCCATGTCTCTACTCCTGCTTAGCCAGGGTTGTGCGGGACTCGTCACGGGCCAGTCTCCCCACGTCTGGATATCCACCGTGCGAGTGTTCCGCGACGCTATTACGGGTACGTTACTCGACCGGATCCCTCAGGGATGATTCGGAAAACAGCCACTTCCCAGGACAGGCCGGGACTCCTATCATCCCTCTACCGATCATTTCACCTCCTGGGGAGGTCACACGGTGGGTACTCAACCTGCGCACGTTCCGCCAGGTCAAGCCCCCTCCTCCAACGCCTCGGCACTTGCCGAGCTGACCCGCGTCATCCGCCGACAGGCCGCCGCCCGTGACCCCCGCCACGATCTTGTGTGGCAACCGAGGTTCGCGTACACGTCGGCGCTCGTCATCCTGGTCGCGCTCGCCCTCGTCTCGTTACCCATCTGGCTGGTCTTCTACCGGATGGCGGACTCCGACGCGAACAACGGCGCCGGCCCGAACGTCGGCGATCTCATCGCCCTCAGCATGATGCTCCTCGGTGGCCTCGTCACCGCCGGGGCCACCTGGGTGATCATCATCGAGATGCGCGGCCGGGTCCGGATGGTCGACCGGCTCGCCCGCACCAGCGAACGCGACCTGCGCCCCGCCGACCTCGACCTGGCGGCGCTCGGCGCGGCACCGTCCGACGAGGTCACCCAGATCATCCCGGGCCTGCCGGCCGAGCCCTCGGACGACGCCGACGGGACCGACGACCGCGACGAGACGGGCGGCGACGAGACGGTCCCCGCCCGGGGCACCGCCCACATCCCGGTGGCCACCGCCCCGGTGACAGCCATCCCGGCCCCCGCCAGCTCGGTTCCCGCCACGCTGGAGGCGTCCGGGCACCTGCTGCACTCGTTCAGCCGGGTGCTGCGGGCCTTCAGCCAGCTGCCCGCCCAGGTGGCGATGCTGGCCGTGGCACTCAGCCTGTTCGTGGGCGCCACAGGCGCGATCAGCTGAAGTTTGAGTGACAATCGGGTCATGACGAGTGCCCCGAACGTCCGGCTCCGCATCGCCCTGGCCCAGGTCGACCCGACCGTGGGCGACATCGGCGGCAACGCCGCGATCGTGCGTGACGTCTCCCGACGGGCCGCCGAGGCGGGCGCCCACCTCGTGGCGTTCCCGGAGATGATGCTCACCGGGTACCCGGTGGAGGACCTCGTCTTCCGCAGCTCCTTCGTGGGCGCGTCCACCACCGGCCTGGCCCAGCTCGCCACCGACCTGCAGGCCGAGGGCCTCGGCGACCTGCCGGTGATCGTGGGATACCTCGACGCCGACGGGCCGACCCGCCCCGACGCCGACACCGTGCCCGGCCGGGGCGCCCGCAACGCCTGCGCCGTCCTGCACGACGGCCGGGTCGTCACCCGCTACTTCAAGCACCACCTGCCCAACTACGGCGTCTTCGACGAGGACCGCTACTTCGTCCCCGGCGACACCCTGCGGGTCGTGCGCGTCAACGCCGACGGCGGCCCGGTCGACGTGGCGCTGACCATCTGCGAGGACATCTGGCAGGCCGGCGGGCCGTTCACCGCCGCCGGACAGGCGCGCGTCGGGCTGGTCGTCAACATCAACGGCTCGCCGTACGAGCTGAACAAGGACGACGTGCGGCTGCCGCTGGTGCAGCGGCGCGCTAGGGAGGCCAACGCCACCGTCGCCTACCTCAACATGGTCGGCGCGCAGGACGAGCTGGTCTTCGACGGCGACTCCATGGTGGTCGCCCCGGACGGGACGCTGCTCGCCCGGGCGCCCCAGTTCGCCGAGCAGCTGGTCGTACTCGACCTGGATCTGCCCACAGCGGACCTGGACGCGCCGCACGGCGCCCTGGGCCCCATGCGCATCGCGCGCACCGAGGTCGCCAACCGTCCCGCCTACGACACCGACCGCAGGCGCGGCGACATCGCCGAGCGGGTCACCGACGAGGCCGAGATCTGGCAGGCGCTCGTGCTGGGGCTGTGCGACTACGTGCGCAAGAACGGGTTCAAGACCGTCGTCCTGGGCCTGTCGGGTGGCATCGACTCCGCCGTCGTCGCGGCCATCGCGGTGGACGCGCTGGGCCCCGAGCGGGTCTACGGCGTCTCGATGCCCAGCGGCTACTCCAGCGAGCACTCCCGCGACGACGCCGCCGACCTGGCCAAGCGCACCGGGCTGAACTACCTCACCGAGCCGATCGAGCCGATGGTCGACGCGTTCCTGGCCAACATGGCGCTGTCCGGGCTCGCCGTGGAGAACCTGCAGGCCCGGGTGCGCGGCATCATCCTCATGGCGCACTCCAACCAGGACGGCCACCTGGTGCTGACCACCGGCAACAAGAGCGAGCTGGCGGTCGGCTACTCCACGTTGTACGGCGACTCGGTGGGCGGGTTCAATCCGCTCAAGGACGTGCCGAAGACGATGGTGTGGCAGCTCGCCCGCTGGCGCAACGCGGACGCGGCCCGCCGCGACGCGGTGCCGCCCATCCCGGAGAACTCGATCACCAAGCCGCCGAGCGCCGAGCTGCGCCCCGGCCAGGTCGACTCCGATTCACTGCCGGAGTACGACGTGCTCGACGCGGTGCTGGCCGACTACGTGGACGGCGACGTGGGCCGCGACGGGCTGCTGGCCGCCGGTCACGACGCCGCCATCGTGGACCGGGTGCTGCGGATGGTCGACCTCGCCGAGTACAAGCGGCGCCAGTCCGCGCCCGGGCCGAAGATCTCCATCAAGGCGTTCGGGCGCGACCGCCGGCTGCCCATCACGAGCCGCTTCCGCGAGGGCACCAGCTGAGAGATTCCCCGCAATGCCGCCGATGGGCCCCGTCCCGATGGGACCATCGGCGGTAGGACCCGGGGACCGCGGACGCGGCCTCGAGGCAGACGAGGAGTTCTCACATGTCCCAACCGGAAGTGGCTTCGCTGTACGGCGGGCCGGCCACCAGACGCGTCAGAGTCACCGACCTGCTCGCCGCGAAGGAGCGCGGCGAGAAGTGGGCGATGCTCACCAGCTACGACCAGTACACGGCGGGCATCTTCGACGGGGCCGGCATCCCCGTGCTGCTCGTCGGGGACTCGGCCGCCAACAACGTCTACGGGTACGAGACGACGGTGCCCATCACGGCCGAGGAACTACTTCCGCTGGTACGGGCGGTGGTGCGCTCGTCGAAGCGCGCCCTGGTCGTCGCGGACCTGCCGTTCGGCTCCTATGAGGAGGGCCCCGCGCAGGCGCTGCGCACCGCGGTCCGGTTCATGAAGGAGGGTGGCTGCCACGCGGTCAAGCTCGAGGGCGGCCGCCGGGTCGCCGACCAGATCTCCGCGATCACCGAGGCCGGCATCCCCGTGATGGCACACATCGGCTTCACGCCGCAGAGCGAGCACGCCATCGGCGGTTACCGGGTGCAGGGCCGCGGCGACACGGCGGCCGACGTGCTCGCCGACGCGCGGGCGGTGGCCGTGGCCGGCGCGTTCTCCGTGGTGCTGGAGATGGTGCCGGGCGAGGTCGCCAAGCACGTCACCCACGAGCTGCACATCCCCACGATCGGCATCGGCGCGGGCCCCGACACCGACGCGCAGGTGCTCGTCTGGCAGGACATGGCCGGCCTGCGTACGGGCAAGGCGCCCCGGTTCGTCAAGCGCTACGCCGACCTGGCGGACGTCCTCACGGACGCGACGCGCCGCTACGCCGAAGAGGTCCGCGACGGCGCCTTCCCGGCCGCGGAACACACCTTCTGACCTCGCGGACGATGGGCCCGCCGCGCCGGCGGCGGGCCTGTCACCAGCCCGAGGAGCACAGTGCGTAGGCCACCACCGACCAGTTCGCGGTGGTTGCCGCCTGGCCCTCGTACGCCGCCACGCTCACCCCCGTGGGGCTGATCCGCACATCGTCGACGAAGATGCCGACGCCGCCCACCGAGAACCCGGAACCGACGAGGTACTTGCCCAACGGACACTTGGCGACGGCCAGGGCGTTCGTGTCCGTGCCGGCGGCGGTCGAGGCCGAGACGCGGACCAGGCCGGACAGCTCATCAGCGTTGACGCAGGCCAGATCCAGGTACAGGCTCGCCGACCCGGCCGTGTAGAGGGGATCCTCCCGCCCGACGGCACTCCACGAGGTGAGGTCCGCGGACGGGATCAGGTGCGACAGATAGAACTTTCCCCCATCGGACGAGTAGAGGCGCGCGTTACCGGCCAGGGCGACCTCGCCCTCGTAGCAGCTAGCCTCGTTGGTCACCAGGGACGCGAACGGTCCCCGCTTGCCCAGGAAGTGGTTGTGGTACGTGGGCAGCCGGGTCGGATAGCACAGCGTCTGCGCGGCGACCGACCACCTGCCGGAGAACCCGTCGCCGTCCTCGGCCGCCGTGGCCCGGGCGCCGTCGGAGAAGGTGGCGGCCGCGAAGCCGAACGCCGTGAAGTACGCCTGGCCGGGGGCGCCCGACAGGTAGGCGCCGCCACCGACCGCCCCGCCCCCCTCACACCACCCGTCGGCGGACTTCGGCGAAGCGGAGTCGTAGTTCGACGCGTCAACCACGAGGTCCGGCACGGCCGCGTAGGCCGGCGCGGCCCAGCCCAGAACGATGGCCAGCGTCGCCGCGAGGGCGAACCCGACACCAGCACGCAGCCGCGAACGACCAGGGAACACATCGGCCTCCATAAAAGTGGTGGCCTATCGTGACCTACCCACCGCGCTCCGCACAAGTCCGCGGCCGGGCGACCATCGACGTCGCTCATACTCATCTGATGGCGCGGAAAGTCACCGTCGGCGGCGTCCTGGACGTGTTCTTCCTCGGCCTCGCCGTGCTCGCACTGCTCGCGTTCGCGATCGCTCTGGGCACGTGGACGTGGCAGTCCGACCTGAACATCGCGATCAAGATCGCGGTCTCGATCGTCCTCTTCTTCGTCGGCCTGATGCCGTTGGGCGCCGCGGTCGACATCGCGACGGGCGGCGGCGACTCATCGGGCCCCGGTCCGGACTGAGCTCCTGACGACCCGGTACCCCACGCCGACCGGCCCGCGTCCCCCATACTCCGTGCATACGAGAACCGGGAGGCACGCGATGGGTCGGGTCGAGTTCACAGTGGTGCTGCGCGGCTACGACCGTGCCCAGGTCGACGCGGTCGTCGAGCAGGTGCACCGCGATCCGGCGAGCGCAGCGAAGATCGTGGCCGACACGACCTTCACCGTCGTCTGGGGTGGGTACGACCGGCCTCAGGTCGAGGACTACCTGCACCGGACGGCCGCGGCAGATACGGACGAGCCCGGTCGGTGAATCCCGTCATGCCGGAGCAGCCAGCGCGAAGGCGACCTGGCGACGGTGCGGGTCGGCGGTGGTCAGGCGGACCCGGACGCGCTCGCCGAGCGGCAGGTCGCCCACGCAGCGCGCCTTCACGGGCGGCTCGTCCAGGACGATCTCGCCGCCGCGCGGACGGCCGTTGTCCCGGCGGCCCTCGTCCACGTCGATGACGGCCGCGTCGAACTCCTCGCCGATCCGGGCCGACAGCAGCACCGCCTCGGCCAGGTCCACGGCGCCGCGCTCGGCGGTGCCGGCGACCCGGTCGGTGCGGCTCATCACCTCGGGCAGCCGGGGCAGGGCCGCGCGCGCCCAGGCCGGCACGGTGCCGCCGGCGTGCAGGGCCAGGCAGACCTCCGTGGCATACCGGTCCGCGAGGCGGCGCAGCGGGGCGGTGACGTGCGCGTACGGGGCGGCGACGGCACCGTGGCCGGGATCCGCCGGCGGGGTGCCGTCGAACGCGGCGTAACCCGCGCCGCGCATCAGCTCGGCTGCCCGGTCCACGAAGGCCGCTCCCCGCGGTGTACCCACATCGAGGGTGGCCAGGACGCGGCCGAGACCGGCCCCGTCAGGCCAGGCCACCCCGAGGGCCGCGGCGGCCACCCGCAGTGACGCCACGGCTTCCGGGCGGGGCGCGGGCATCGTGCGGAGCAGGCCGATGCCGCCGGCGAGCATGATCTGCGCGGCGGACATGCCGGTGAGCAGTGAGATCTGGGCGTTCCACTCCTCGGCGGCGACGGGGCCGCGCAGGACGAGGCGGTAGCCGCCATTGTCGGGCTCGACCTCCTGCTCCGGGATGGGCAGGTTGATGGCGCCCCGGTCGAGGCCGCGCTCGATGAGCAGGCGACCGATCGTGGGCAGCAGGGCGATGGGCTCGGGCAGGGTGCCCGTGTCGGCGGCGGCCTGCACGCCGGGATAGTTGAGCTTGGCGCGGCTGCGGACCGTCGCGCGGGTCACCGACACCGCGCGGGTGGCGCCGTCGCTGTCGAGATCGATCGTCCACAGCACGGCCAGCCGGTCGGCGTCGGGCAGCAGGCTCGCGGTGCCCTCGGAGAGCACCTGCGGGTGCAGCGGCACCTTGCCGTCGGGGAGGTAGACGGTCTGCCCGCGGTGCCAGGTCTCGCGCTCGAGCGGGCCGCCGACGGGAACGAACGCCGTGACGTCGGCGATGGCGTAGTGCACCCGGTAGCCGCCGCGGTCACCCGGCTGCAGGCAGACGGCCTGGTCGAGGTCGCGGGACGTGGCCGGGTCGATCGTCACGAACGGCAGGTCGGTGCGGTCGACGCGGCGCGGGTCGGCCGGCAGCGGACCCGCGGCCGTCACCTCGGCCTCGTGCTGCGCCGCGGGCGGGAAGCCCGTCGGCAGGTCCAGCTCGCGGCGCAGCTCTGCGAAGTCGACTTTCGGGGCGGCGACGAGTCTGGTAACCACCTCACGTTCTTACCAGCCTTACCGCCCCGATAGCATCCGATTGCCGTCAGGAAGACATACGGGCCATGGTCCGCGACGCGCTCGTCGACCGGCGGGCCGGCGCCCGCTTCGCGGTCGACTTCACCGCCGCGGTCGCCGTCTTGCGTGCCGGTGTGGAGCGGGCCGCCGCGGCGCGGGTCGTGGTCCGCTTCGCCGCCGTCTTCTTGGCGACGCTCTTGGTGGCCGGCGCCTTCTTGGCGACCGCCTTCTTGGCCGGCGCCTTCTTGGCGGCGGTCGTCTTCTTGGCCGCGGCGGTCTTCTTCGCCGCGGTCTTCTTGGCGGCCGTGGTCTTCTTCGCGGCCGTCCCGGTGACCCGGGCGGCCGTGGTCTTCTTCGCCGCGGTCGTCTTCTTCGCGGCCGTCGTCTTCTTCGCGGCGGTGGTCTTCTTCGCCGTCGCCTTCTTGGCGGCCGTGGTCTTCTTGGCCGCCGTCGTCTTCTTGGCCGCCGTCGTCTTCTTGACGGTCGCCTTCTTGGCCGGCGCGGTCTTCTTGGCCGTGGTCGCCTTCTTCGTCGCCGGCGCCTTCTTGGCGGCGGTCGTCTTCTTGGCGGCGGTGGTCTTCTTCGCCGTCGTCTTCTTGGCGGCCGTCTTCTTGACGGTGGCCTTCACCGCCGCCTTCTTCGCGGGTGCGGCCGCCGAGACCGTGCGCTTCGCCGTGGCCTTGCGGGCCGACGTCGTCCGCGTGGTGGCCTTCTTGGCCGGCGCGGTCCGCTTGGCGGTCGTCGCCTTCTTCGCGGCCGACTTGCGCGCGGTGGTCTTCTTCGCGGCGCTCGTCGTGGTCTTGCTGGCAGCCGCGCGTTTCGCGGCCGGTCTCGTCGTGGCCCTCTTCGCAACGGCCATCTCTGCCTCCTCAGGCGTTATCTGTCGGGTACGTCCGGCGACTGTCCACCGCCGGATTCCCCCCTCGGCGGCGTGACGCTGCCGTCACGACTGCTCGCCCGTCCAACGGGCGTCCTCGGCGTCCCACTCCGCGTTGCGTTCGGCCACCTTGGTCAGCGCCGATTGCGCGTCCGCGACGGTCGGGTACGGCCCGAGACGGCGATGGCCGGGGCAGACGTTGTCGTCCGTCTCCACCCGGTTGTGGAACAGGCACCAGTAGTACCTGGCGCCCACGCCGCTTCTCATGTCATCACTATGCACGCTGAACCTCCCATATGGTGCTCATTCATCCGAAATTTTGCCGAGACTTCCACATTAGACGTAATCCCTCGTTATGATGCCCGAGCCCGGCAACCCCCACACCTCGGCCGGAAATCGTTGCGGCACAAGGGATTCACGACGCACCGGCGGGCTGAGCGGCGCCGCCGGGCGCGTCCCCGGCCCGCCCCGTCCGGCCCCAAAAAACCACGCCGCGTCGAGGCCCGAACCACCCCCGGCGGGGCCGTAGACGCGTACGGCCGTCACATCTGGACTCGTCCCGGCCGCAGGCACTACCGTCGGAACGCCGACCCGGGCGGCCGGACCACCCCTGCCGGGTCATCGACCGATGGCGCGCCGTACCTATGATGGTGCGACGTGCAGCGCGTCAGCGATTGAGCAGATGGGCCCGGGGGGAGTGCGTCGAGCGACCATGTCAACGCGAGAAGCGGACACCAACGCCGCCCGATCGGGCGCCTCGCTCGCGCCGCGCCGCGTTCCCGGCCAGCTCGGCGCCGTGCACGTGGTGCAGTTGCTCGCCGTCGAGGTCGGCATCGTCGGGGTGCTCGCCGCCGCCGGCCAGTCGCTGCTCGCCGCCGCGGCCGCGGCCATCGCCGCGATCGGCATGCTGTCCGTCGTCATGGCCCGCCGCAAGGGCCGCTGGTGGGTGCAGGACCGCATGGTGGTGGCGCAGTTCCGGCGCCGCACCCGCGCCGCGGTCGAGCCGCACCGCGAGCCGCGGCTCACCGCCCTGCGCGCCCTCGCGCCCGGCCTCGCCATCGAGAACGTCACCCTCTCCGACGGCCTGGCCGTCGGCGTCGCGCGCGACGAGGCCGGCTGGTTCGGCGCCGTCGAGGTGACGCCCGAGAGCATCGTCGCCTCCGACGCGCCCACCGCTGTGCCGGTATCGGTCCTGTTGTCCGCACTGACCGACACCGGTCAGCCCGGCACGGTGCTGCAGATCGTCGCGCACGCCGTGCCCACCGCGCCCACCGCCGCGACGGCCGGCCAGTCATACCGGCAGCTGCTCGGCGACGCCGCCGTGGCCAGCGAATTCACGACGTGGGTCGTCATCCGGCTCGACGAGCAGGGCCTCGCCGAGTCCGGCGCCGACCCGTTCCGCAGCGTCGACCTCGCCGCGTCCGTCGTCGCCGGCATGGTCCGCCGGATGGCCAAGACGCTGCGCCACGCGGGCGTCGGGCACCACGTCCTGGACGCCGACGGGCTGCTCGGCGCCCTCGCCCACGTGTGTGACCTCGCCCCGGCCGGGTCGGACGGCGCCGCCGTGCAGCCGCGCGAGGAATGGTCCCGCTGGCACTCCCGCGACCTCGCGCACCGGTCGTACTGGCTGCGCGACTGGCCGCCGGCAACGCAGGCCACGGCGCTGCTGCGCTGGCTCACCCAGGCGCCCGCCACCGCCACGACCGTCTCGCTCGTCCTCGTGCCGCGCGACCGTGACCGGCACGTCGACATGCGCTGCCTGGTCCGCCTCGCCGCGCCCGCCGACCAGCTCGCGGGCGTCTGCCAACAGCTGGACCGGGGCGTGCGCAGGGCGCACGCCCGTCTTTTCCCGCTCGATGGCGAACAGGGCCTGGCCGTGTACGCCTCCGCACCGACCGGGGGTGGCGGCGGATGACACATCCTGACTACGACGACCGCCGGCCGCGCCGCGACTCCGACGTGACGGCCGAATGGCCGTCCGTCGCGCCGCCGCAGCCGGAACCGCCGCAGCCCGGCCCGCCGCCGGCACAGCAGCAGTGGGGCCCGCCCGGCATCGTGTGGGAGGCGCCCCAACAGGCCGTGCAGCCCGGGCAGCACGCGTCGCAGCCGCCACACGCCGCGCAGACGTTCACGCCGCCGGTGCAGCGTGCGCAGCCCGCCGCGGCCGATCCGAACCCGACCATCCAGCGCCCCACCGTGCAGCCGTTGCTGCCCAGCGGCGGCATGCCGGCGCGCGCCGCGTACGAGCCGCCGGCGCACTCCACGCTGCTCGCCCCCGGCACGTCCACACCCGCCCCGGGCCGACCGACGGCGGCACTGTCGGCGCCCGGCGGCGGCCAGCCAGCCGCCGTCGCGCCACAGACCGCCGGG